>CAZHKB010000012.1:0-18952 GCA_964533405.1 uncultured Phycisphaeraceae bacterium
GGGTGTGGCGGCGGCGTCGGTGTCGGAGACGGCTGAGGAGAAAAGGCCCGGGATGAGGCGTGCCTGGGTCCACTCGGCCGCGCCCTCGATGAAGACGAAGTTCTCGGGCGTGAGCTCGCCGGCGGTGGCCTTGGCGCGCAGGGTTTCGAGCGTGACGGGGCCGATGCGGGTGGAGTCGTCCGGGCTGTAGAAGTAGCGTGTCATGGTGGCGTTGGCTCTCCCCATTGTTCGGGGGATGGGGGCGTGGGTTTTGGCTGGGGCCGGTCGGCGTCCGGGCGGCTCGCCCTTCGACCCGGCCCACAACGCCGAGCGCCGTCCCGATTTCGCAGGCGCGAAATGGTGAGAGTGGGGGACGTTGTCTTGTGCGAAGGGGTCTGGGGCTGTAGCCTGTGGGCGGGGATTGCGGTCGCTTCTGGCCGTGATCGCGGGACTTTGTGAGAGTCCCGAGTTGAGCGCGGCGCTGGCGGGCGCGAGCGAGAGGCCCGCGGCATGGGCGGTCGCGTGGGGTCGGCACGTTCTGGTGTGGAGAGATCGATGACAGCAACACGGATTCATCTGGCGGGCCTGGCGTTCGCCTGCGCGGTTGGGGTGGGGGCACCGGTGGCGATGGGGCAGATGCTGACGCTGCCGCCGAAGGTGGAGGAGCAGAAGGACGTGTATTTGCAGGCCGAGGCACGCCGGATGGAGGCGGCCCGGCAGATGGGGCAGCTGCGGCACAGCACGGCGGGTGAGTTTGAGCCGCCGACGCAGGTGACCGGCAGCCCGGAAATCATCTATGGGAATGATGACCGGCAGGACGTGTACGAGATCGCGGGCAACGCGTACTACATGGGGTTGCAGCAGGCGGCGGCGGTGGTGGTGGGGATCAACGAGATCACCTACAACGCCGGGACCAATACCTACAGCCTGTCGGCGACGGCGTGGACGCAGATCGGCGGGACGCCGGTGTGCCCGACGGAGCCTTTCAACGGGCAGCTGACCATCGGGTTCTGCTCGTCGTTCCTGGTGGGAACCGATCTGGTGGCGACGGCGGGCCACTGCGTGGGCCCCGGCGATGAGGGGCAGATCGCGTTCATCTTCGGGTTTGACCAGCAGAGCGCGGCCATCGGGCCCAATACGACGGTGCCGGCGGACAACGTGTACATCGTGACGCAGATCGTGGACCACCAGCTGTCGGGCGACCTGGACCACTGCGTGTCGCGTGTGGATCGCCCGGTGGTGGGGCGGACGCCGCTTCCGATCCGTCGGAGCGGGACGCTGAGCGCGGGCGAGCCGGTGATCATGATCGGGCACCCGTGGGCGTTGCCCAAGAAGCTCGATGACGGCGGTCAGTGCCAGGACCCTTCGAATCCGGGGTACTTCACGGCGAATGTGGATGCGTATGGCGGCAACTCCGGGTCGATGGTGGTCAACGCCGCCACGGGCGTGATCGAGGGGATTCTGGTTCGCGGCAATCCGGACTGGAGTTTCGGCTCGTGCGTACAGAGCAACGTGTGCCCGAACACGGGGTGCCCGGGGTTCGAGGAGATCAGCAAGACGATCGCGTTCGCGGGGTCGGTGCCGGAACTTGGTCTGGTGGTCGGGCTGGCGGGCAACACGACGCATCTGGGCGTGGTGGGCGGACCCTTCACCAACACGCCGGTGGGGTACGTGCTGAGCAACCCCACGCAGGGCCCGGTGTCGTATGAGGTTCGCCTGGTCGCGGGCGGCACGGCGCCGATGACGATCAACGCCGGCACGGCGACGATCACGGGCAGCCTCGCGGCGGGCGGGTCGTTCAACGTGAGCGCGGCCATCGGGGCGTCGGCTTCGTCGCTGCCTCAGGGGATTTATACGCGGACGATTGACTTCGTGGACGTGACCAATGGGCGGACGGCGAGCCGTACGCACACGCTGGAGGTCGGCACCACCGGCATGAACGTCACGCCGCTGGCTGGGCTTGAGGCGTCGGGCCCGATCGGCGGGCCGTTCACGTCGACGCAGGTGTACAGCGCTACCTCAACGCGTCCGACGGGGATGCAGGTGCGTGCGAGCGCGAACCAGAACTGGGTGTCGATCAACGGGTCGACCAGCCCGGTGACGCAGACCCTGACGGGGCTGGGCTCGACGGCGAACTTCAACGCGTCGATCAACTCGGCGGCGTTCGCGCTGACTCCCGGGATCCACACGGCGACAATCAGCATCGACAACCTGAACGGCGGGACGGGCTCGACGACGCGAACGGTGGTTCTGGACGTGGGGCGCCTGGCGTTCACCGCGAGCGGGCTGCCGCTGTCGATCCCGGACGACATCTTTCCCGGCATCGAGAGCGTGATCCCGATCGGTGATGCCTACTGCATCGCCGATGTCAACGTGCGGATCGACATCACCCACACCTTCATTGGGGACCTGATCGTCGAGATCGAGTCTCCGCTGGGCACGGTGGTGCGCCTGCACAACCGGACCGGAGCGAACGCGGACGACATCCACAAGCTGTACGACGACACGGGCGCGTTCCCGCCGGACGGCCCCGGCGCGCTGGCGGACTTCATCGGCCAGATCAGCGCGGGCGACTGGACGCTGCGGGTGTGGGACGAGGCCGGGGCGGACATCGGGACGCTGGACAACTTCCAGCTGTTCATCGGGATCGCGACCAGCCCGTGCCCGCCGGTGGCGTACAACGTGCTGGCCAATGCCGCCACGACCGCGCCGGTGAGCATCACGCTGGACGGCCAGACGGCGTCGGGCAATCCGCTGTGGTATGTGATCGCGACGCTGCCGAGCCAGGGCGCACTGCAGGACCCGGTGACGGGGCCGATCCTGAGCGCGCCGCACACGCTGGCGGGCAATGGCGACGTGGTGAAGTACATGGCGGCGGCGGGGTCGATCGGCTCGACGGACTTCGCGTACCACGTGCAGGACGGGCTGAGTTCGTCGAACGCGACGGTGACTGTTTCGCTGGGCTCGGTGAACACGATCTATGAGTTCACGATGGACACCAATCCGGGCTGGGCGACCGAGGGGCAGTGGCAGTTCGGCCAGCCGCTGGGCTCGGGCACCAACAGCCAGGACCCGACGAGCGGGTTCACCGGGAGCAACGTCTACGGTTACAACCTCGCGGGCGACTATGTGGACAACATGCCCGAGTACAGGCTCACGACCACGCCCCTGAATCTCGCCGGGTTCGGCGATCTGCGCCTGGAGTTCCGCCGCTGGCTGGGGGTCGAGCGGGCGGCGTTTGACCATGCCCGCGTGCTGGTGTCGGCCAATGGCGGGGTGTACACCCAGCTGTGGGAGAACCCGGTCGAGCAGGCGGTGGCCGATGCCGCGTGGGTGCTCGAGTCGTTCGGCATCAACGCGGTGGCGAGCGGGGCGACGGCGGCCCGGGTCCGCTGGACGATGGGCACGACCGATTCGAGCGTGATCTATCCGGGCTGGAACCTCGACGACGTGCGGATCACGGGGACGACGCCCGTGTCCACGGCGTGCCGTCCCGACCTGACCACCACCGCGATTCCCGGGACCCCCGGCTACGGCGTGCCCAACGGGGTGGTCAACAACGACGACTTCTTCTACTACCTCGCCCAGTTCGCCGCCGGCAACGTCGCGGTGGCCGACATGACGACCACCGCGATCCCGGGCAGCCCCGGGTATGGCGTGCCCAACGGGGTGGTCAACAACGACGACTTCTTCTACTACCTGCAGCAGTTCGCGGCGGGGTGCTGACGACCAAGCGAGGGAGTGACGGAGTTGGACATCGCAAGGGGATGGGCCATGGCCCGTCCCCTTTTCATCTGGAGAGGGACGGCTTGCCCCTGTGGGGGATCGGGTGCTTGGCCGGATGCGGTTGGCATGGGCTTGCTCCGGCGGTCGCCGGGGGATGCCGGGCGGGCGTTCTGCGAGAATCCTCTTTCACCGTCCCATATCCCGTGGTAGCATGGGCGTGGGGTTCACGGGCTTGCGCGGGGGACGGCGCTGTGGTCGTCTCCTGGTGCCTGCTCTGGCCGCGCCATTCCGAGTTTGTGGCCCCGGGGGGATTCAACCATGCGTGCTCGCCTTGCTGTTGCGCTTGTTGTTGTGGCGTCGGGTGTGGTGGCCAACGTCGCGTCGGCCCAGTGGTCGGACAACTTCGACTCCTACACCCCCGGCCCGTTGAACGGCCCCGGCGGGTGGCGCGGGTGGGACAACGTCGCCAGCGCGGTCGGCATCGTGACCACCGCCCAGAAGCGCAGCGCGCCCAACGGGTTCGAGATCGGCGGACCCTCGGACGCCATCCGCGAGTACACGGGGGTCAACGCGGGCCAGTGGCGTTTCACCGCGTGGCAGTTCATCCCGACCGGGTTCACCGGCGAGACCTACTTCATGCTGCTGAACCAGTACAACGACTTCGGGCCCAACTACAACTGGAGCCTGGTGAGCACCCTGAACAGCGCCACGGGGGTGATCAGCGAGTTCGACCCGGCGGTGCGTCCGAACAACACGCCGCAGTCGCTGGTCTATGACCAGTGGGTCGAGATCCGCGTGGACTTCGACCTGACGGCCGACACGCTGACCATGTGGTACAACGGCAACCAGGTGACGACCGGTCCCTGGAAGCGGGTCCCGGCCTCGACGCTGAACCTGGCGTGTGTGGACCTGTACGCCAACGCGGCCACAAGCGTGTTCTACGACGACCTGTCGGTGCAGCAGGCCGGCACCCCCGCGTGCCGTCCTGACCTGACGACGACCGCGATCCCGGGCTCTCCGGGCTACGGCACGCCCAACGGTGTGCTGAACAACGACGACTTCTTCTTCTACCTCAGCCAGTTCGCGGCCGGCAACGTCGCGGTGGCCGACATGACCACCACCGCCATCCCGGGGAGCCCTGGATACGGCGTTCCGAACGGGGTGATCAACAACGACGACTTCTTCTTTTACCTCTCCATCTTCGCCGCGGGGTGCTGAGAAAGCCCTGAGCGCGAGCTGAGAGATGCTCGGGCGTCAGGCGACGAAGGGACGAAGCGACGTAAAGCAGGGCGCACGGGGTGAGGGGCGGCGACGTGCCGCTGCCCGCGCCCTGCGGGTGAAATGGGCTTGGGGTGCGCGTCCGGCGTGCGGCGCCGCGGGGGTTGCGGTGCGCGCCCGGTCAAGCCAAATGCAATCCCTGCAATTCTCGGACTCCGCTTTTGTCGGGTGGCACAATCTTGTAGGATGGCTTTGGGGTTGGGCGCGGTTCCGCGGGGGCGGGCGTGTGGCTTGCTCTTGCCGCGCCGGCGATTGTGCCGGCGGCTCGGAGCGCGCCCCCTCTGTCAGGGGGAATCGTGATGAAGAATGCTCGCCTTGCTCTCGCGCTCGTCGCGCTCGCGCCCTCGCTCGCCTGCGCCCAGTGGTCGGACAACTTCGACAGTTACCCCGTAGGGGTGCTGAACGGTCCCGGCGGCTGGCGCGGCTGGGATAACGTGCTGTCGGCCTGCGGGGTCATCTCGACCGCTCAGGCCCGCAGCGGCACGAAGTCGATGAACGTGACGGGTCCCAACGACGCGATCCGGGAGTTTACGCAGTACACCAGCGGCAAGTGGCGCAACACCGCTTGGATGTACCTGCCCAGCGGCACCGTCGGCAACCCGTGGTACATCATGCTCAACCAGTACGTGGACTTCGGGCCCAACAACTGGAGCCTCCAGCTCGAGTTCAACACCATCACGGGGATGGTGGGCGATGTCGACACCGCGGTGCGCCCGCTCAACACGCCCCAGCCCTTCGTGACAAACCAGTGGGCCGAGATCCGCGTTGACATCGACCTCAACGCCGACCAGGTCACGGCGTGGTACAACGGAGCCCAGGTGACCACGGGCCCGTGGAAGCGTGACACGCTCTCGACGCTCACGATCGACTGCATCGACCTCTGGGCCAACAACTCGACCGGTTGCTTCTTCGACGACCTGTCGATCGCGGCCTTGGGACCGGCTTGCCGGCCCGACCTGACGACCACGGCCATCCCCGGCTCCCCGGGGTACGGCACGCCCAACGGGGTGCTGAACAACGATGACTTCTTCTTCTACCTGTCCCAGTTCGCCGCCGGCAACGTCGCGGTGGCCGACATGACCACCACCGCCATTCCCGGCAGCCCGGGCTACGGCGTTCCGAACGGCGTGATCAACAACGACGACTTCTTCTTTTACCTGTCGATCTTCGCCGCCGGGTGCTGAGCGCAGAAGCGACGACGTGACGACGTGACGACGTGACGAAGTGACCGGGGGACGGGCGCGAGAGCCCGTCCCCTTTTCCATGTCGCCGCGCGGGAACCCAGCCACACGTCAGCACGCCTCGCTGATCACATACCCGCCTGCCCCGTCGCTTCGCCGGGTGGTCAAGTCCAGGAACCCGCGTGCCTTGTCCATGGTTTCGCGCCATTCGCTCGCGGGGTCGGAGTCGGCCACGATGCCCGCGCCGACGCTGTAAGAGACCAGGGGCGGATCGCCAGGGCTGGCCTCCTCGACCAGGGCGGTGCGGATGGCGACATTCAGGGCGACGCGTCCATCATCGCCGATGAAGCCGACGCACCCGCAGTATGGGCCCCGCGGGCGATCCTCGAGTTGCTCGATGATCTGCATCGCCCTGATCTTTGGCGCGCCCGTGATCGAGCCGGCGGGGAACACGGCCTTGAGCAGCTCGGCGAGCGTCACGCGAGGGCGGAGCACGCCCTCGACGGTCGCCACGCCCTGCCACACCCCCGTGCCGGTTGCGGAAGCGTGCCCCGTCTCGCCCGTGCCGATTCCAGGAGCGCCGATCGCGGCTGTGGCCCCATGCCGCTCGATGGCCCGGCGCTCCCGCACGTGCACCGAGCCCGTCTCGGCCACCCGCCCCAGGTCGTTGCGCATCAGATCGACAATCATGTCGAGTTCCGCGCGGTCCTTGGAGGACCGCTCGAGGGCGGCAGGGCTTCGGTCGCCGGACAGGGTTCCCTTCATCGGACGCGTGACGATCCGCCGCGCCGCGCCGGCCCCAACCGCGTCGATCTCAAGAAACGACTCGGGGCTTGCCGAGCACACGGCCCGCCCGCGCCCATCGGGCCCGACGTGCTCGACGTGCGCCCCGAACCATGGCGTGGTGCGATCGAGAAGGGAGGCGGAGAACCGGCGCGGCGGCGGAGCCAGCCGCCCATCGAGCGTGTGGGCGAGGTTGACCTGATACACGTCGCCGGCGCGGACGTACTCGATCCCGCGCGCGACCATCGCCTGATAGCGCTCGGGTGGTCCGCCCGCCAGGCTACCTTGGAGCGCGGGCTGGCCAAGGTCGTCGTTCGGCTCGCTGGCTGGAAGGAGCCGGGCAGTGGGTGCGTTGCCGACACAGTGCCAGCGGCCATTGGCCGCGTCATGGACGAGCGCGCCCTCGCAGCGGTGCCACACCATGAGGGGCCAGTCGCTGCGGCGGAAGTGGCCCACCGCGGGTTCGAGCACGGCGCCGAGCGCGTAGGAGATCCAGCCGATCCAGCCGGAGACGAAGGGTGGCGCAGCATCCGGGCGCATGTGCCCGCTCGCAACCAGCCGTCCCGCGCCACCGCCCACGCCACCGCCCACGCCACGGAACGCGGGCTCGAGCGTGGCCAGGTCGGAGTTGACGCGCAACAGGTCCGCCAACGCGGGGGTGACGATCGTCGCCGTCGGGCGGGCGAGGATGGACCATCGCGCGCGGGGGCTTCCGCCGCCCGAGGCGAGCAGCGCGACCGGCTCATCGGGGCGCCAGCGGGACAGCGCGTCGGCCGGCGACGTGCCTTGTGAGATGGGATCAGGTCGTGGCACCGCGCGATGGTACGGGAGCGAGATCGGTGAACGGCGTGCGCGGGCGTGCGCTTCTGCACGCCGCGCGGTCTGGCGTACGCTGACGGAGCTTGACCTGGCGCTGCGGCACCGAGTTGAGTGGCGGTGGTCCCGTGGCCCGCCGCCGATCCCGGACGGGCTGGAAATCCCGTCGCCCTCAGTTGTGCGTTTGCGCTCTGCATACTCCGCCGGTGTTTCCTCGCACCCCTCCACCTTCTACACTTCTCTGCCCCGCCGGTGGGCGGGAAGGGAGGCGAGCGGGCAACCCGTTCAGCCTCCGAGCGCATGCCGGGCAACTCCTGATCGGCAGCGGTTCATACAGGACGACCACAGCGATGTCCAAGACCAGCCCCCGTCCGATCGAGTCCTCCAAGAAGCGTTCGCCCGCCCTGGCTGCCAGGCCGAGCAAGCCCACGAAGAAGGTTTCCAAGAAGCCCGCGGGCGCCAGCGCCGCCCCGGCGGCGGACAAGAGCGAGGCTCCCAAGTCGGCCCAGATGGTGTATTACTTCGGCAAGCTCAAGACCGAGGGCAAGGCCGCCTGGAAGATGTTGCTGGGCGGCAAGGGCGCGAACCTGGCCGACATGACGTCGATCGGCCTGCCCGTGCCCCCCGGCTTCACGATCACCACCGACACCTGCGCCAAGTACTACGAGCTCAAGAAGCGCCTGCCGCTGGGCCTGATGAACGAGGTCCACAAGAACATCGCGCTGCTGGAGAAGGAGCTGGGCAAGAAGTTCGGCAACGTCGATAATCCGCTTCTGGTCTCCGTCCGCTCAGGCGCCGCCGCGTCCATGCCCGGCATGATGGACACGATCCTGAATCTGGGCCTGACCGACGCCGCCGTCGAGGGGCTCGCCAAGAGCACGGGCAACCGCCGCTTCGCGTATGACGCGTACCGCCGCCTCATCAACATGTTCGGCGACGTGGTCATGGGCGTCTCGCACGAGCACTTCGAGCACGCGTTTGACAAGCTCAAGCGCAAGCACAAGGTCGATCTGGACACCGACGTTTCGGAGGAGGGGCTGGTCGATCTGTGCGCGGTGTACAAGGAGGTCTATCGCCACAAGGTGGGCGAGGAGTTCCCGCAGAACCCGTTCAAGCAGCTCGAGCTGGCGATCGAGGCGGTGTTCAAGTCGTGGAACCACGACAAGGCCGTGTCCTACCGCCGCATCGAGGGCATCACGGGCCTCAACGGCACCGCGGTGAACATCCAGTCGATGGTGTACGGCAACATGGGCGATGACTCGGGCACGGGCGTCGCCTTCACCCGCAACCCGTCCAACGGCGACAGCGCGTTCTACGGCGAGTTCCTGATCAACGCCCAGGGCGAGGACGTGGTCGCGGGCATCCGCACGCCCCAGACCGTCGACCAGATGCCCAGGTGGAACAAGACCGTCCACGCGCAGCTGCTCAAGATCAAGGGCATCCTCGAGAAGCACTACCGCGACATGCAGGACATCGAGTTCACCATCGAGCGCGGCACGCTGTTCATGCTCCAGACCCGCACCGGCAAACGCACCGGCTTCGCCGCCGTCAAGATCGCCTGCGACATGGTCAAGGAGAAGCTGATCACCGAGGAGGAGGCGCTGCTGCGCATCCCGGCGGGCGACCTGACACAGTTGCTGCTGCCCTCGTTCGACCCGACCAAGAAGTCGATCGCCAAGGTGATGACCAAGGGCCTGCCCGCATCTCCCGGCGCGGCCGTCGGCAAGCCCGCGTTCACCGCGGAGGAGGCCGTCGAGCGGGCCCGAAGCGGTGAGAAGGTGATCCTGGTCCGCAAGGAGACCAGTCCTGAGGATGTGGAGGGCATGCACCACGCCGCCGGCATCCTGACCTCGACGGGCGGCATGACCAGCCACGCGGCGGTGGTCGCCCGCGGGTGGGGCAAGTGCTGCGTCGCCGGCGCGGGCGAGATCCACATCGAGGCCGATAAGGGCGAGTTCACCGTCAAGGGCAAGACCTATGGCCGCGACAGCGTGATCTCGATCGACGGCTCGACCGGCGAGGTGATCGAGGGCGCGCTGGCCACGGTGGCTCCCGAGATGTCCGGCGACTTCTCCAAGGTGATGCGCTGGGCCGACAAGTACCGCCGCCTCCGCATCCGCGCCAATGCCGATACCCCCGCCGACGCCAAGCGTGCGCGTGACTTCGGGGCCGAGGGCATTGGCCTCACGCGCACCGAGCACATGTTCTTCGAGGGCGAGCGCATCATCGCGATGCGGGAGATGATCCTGGCCGAGACCAAGGAGGCCCGCGTGGCCGCCCTGGCCAAGCTGCTCCCCTTCCAGCGCGACGACTTCATCGGCCTGTTCCGCGCGATGGACGGCCTGCCCGTCACCATCCGCCTGCTCGACCCGCCGCTGCACGAGTTCCTCCCGCACGACGACGACAACCAGAAGCAAGTCGCGGCCGCGCTCAAGGTGCCGGTTGCCAAGGTCCGCCAGCGCGTCAGCATGTTGCACGAGGCCAACCCCATGCTCGGGCACCGCGGCTGCCGCCTGGCCATCACCTACCCCGAGATCCTGGACATGCAGGTCCGCGCCATCATCGAGGCCGCCATCGAGTGCCTCCAGGAAGGCCGACGCCCCATCGTCGAGATCATGCACCCGCTGGTCGGCACCCGCCGCGAGCTGGCCCTGCTGCGCGAGATGACCATCGCCACCATCGAGAAGATCAAGAGCGAGCAGAAGTTCACCAAGAAACTGGACGTCAAGATCGGGACCATGATCGAGATTCCCAGGGCCGCGGTGACCGCCAACGAGATCGCCGAGGTCGCCGACTTCTTCTCGTTCGGCACCAACGACCTCACGCAGATGACGTTCGGCTACTCGCGCGATGACTCGGGGACGTTCCTGCCCCACTACATCGACCACGACATCCTCGAGTCCGACCCGTTCCAGACCCTCGATCAGGGAGGCGTCGGGCAGCTGGTCGAGATGGGCATCGACCGCGGGCGGGCCACCAAGCCCGACCTCAAGATCGGCATCTGCGGCGAGCACGGCGGCGACCCCAAGAGCGTCTTCTTCTGCCACGAGGTCGGCATGGACTACGTCTCCTGCTCACCGTTCCGCGTCCCCATCGCCCGCCTCGCGGCGGCCCAGGCGGTGCTGAAGGCGGCCAAGCCCAAGTAACAGCCCCGCTGCGAACGCGACGCGCAAGCGAGCGCGCCCACACCGCGACGCGGCACCCAACCACAACGAGCCCCGGGCGCAAGCCCGGGGCTCTTCTTGCATCAACGGAGCCGCCCGCGCAAGCGGTCGGGCACCGTCGGTAAGCCGGTCGAGCACGATTGCAGTTGCTCTCGGGTGCCGTTCCGCCGCGGCCCGAGAGTCGCGGCGATGAACACACCCCTTGGCGGGTCGAGAGTGCCCGACCGCTCGCGCGATCGGTCCCGTTGAGCCGGGCGGGCTCCGCGGCTCCTGTGGTATGCTGCCCGCATGACCACCCGCCGCGCGTTCCTCGCCTCGGCGTCCGGCCTTGCCGGCACCGCCGCCCTGGGCGTCCCCGCCCTGACCGCCTTCCACCCCCGCGCCGCCGACCTCGCGCGTGAACTGAAGAAGCATGGCGGGCAACCGGCGGAAGTGGCGGAGAACGAGGCTTTCTGGGTCCATGTCGCCCGCGCCTTCACCGTTGATCGCTCGGTCATCAACCTGAACAACGGCAGCGTCAGCCCCTCGCCGGTCGTGGTCCAGGACGTCATGAAGCGGTACCTCGACTACTGCAACACCGCGATCCCCGCCCACGCGCTCTGGGGCACGCTGCACCCGCAGCGTGAGGGCACGCGCCGCGCCCTGGCCCAGCAGTTCGGCGGTGACGCCGAGGAACTTGCGATCACCCGCAACACCAGCGAATCGCTGCAGATTCTCCAGCTGGGCCTGCCGCTGGTCGCTGGCGATGAGGTCCTGACCACCACCGCCGACTACCCGCGGATGATCCAGACCTTTCAGCAGCGTGAACGCCGCGAGGGGATCAAACTGGTCCGCTTCCAGATCCCGGTCCCGACCGCCGACGCCGACCCCGCGCGATACAACGCCGAGGTCGTCCGCCTGTTCGAGTCCCACATCACGCCCCGCACCCGCATGATCCTGTGCTCGCATATGGGCTTCCTGAACGGCGGCGTGCTGCCGGTGAAGGAGATCTGCGCCCTGGGCCGTCGCCACAACATCCCCGTCCTGGTCGACGCGGCCCACTCGCTCGCGCACATGGACTACCGCATCACCGACCTCGAGTGCGAGTACCTGGGCGTCAGCCTGCACAAGTGGCTGTGCGCCCCGCATGGCACGGGTCTGCTGTACGTCAAGCGCGACCGCATCAAGGGCGTGTGGCCCCTCATGGCCGCCACCGAGGCGAGCGACGAGAACATCCGCAAGTTCGAGGAGATCGGCACGCACCCGGCCGCCAACCACCTGGCGATCGCCGAGGCGATCACGTTCCACGACGGGATCGGGGGCGCCCGAAAGCTCGCCCGCCTGGTTTACCTGCGCGACCTGTGGGTCAACCGCCTCTCCCAAGGCAAGCACGCCGACCGCGTCCAACTCCACACCGCGCTGGCCCCCGGCATGGCCGGCGGCATCGCCACCGTCGAGATCGACGGCTTCACCGTCCCCGACCTCCGGGCCTGGCTCTGGAGCACTCGCCAGGTCTTTACCACGCCCGTCGAAGACGCCGTCGAGACGCCGACGGAACTCCACCATAACGTCCGGGGGCTCCGCATCTCGCCCAACGTCTACACGACGCCGCACGAGATCGAACGCTTCTGCGAGGCGCTCGAGCACGCGATGGAGCATGGGATCGGGTGAGGGAAGCGGGACCCGCTTCGGGTGGATGGTCCAGCGCACGCTCCCGGCACGATCGGCGATGCCCCCGACCCATAGAACCCAGTGATTCCCATTGCTCCCATTCACCCCGTTCAGCGGCGGAGTGTATTCGATCTCGGCGATCATTTGACTCCCTTCAAAGCCGCGCCGTCGCCCTTGCCTCCGGCCCCTCCCCGCCTAGACTTCTCCCCTTGCCTCCCGGCTCTCCGCCGGTGGGGCGTACATCCAGACCCGTTTGAACCACCTCGCTCGGATCGACCCTTGGCCGGGAAGATCAGGCGTTTCGGGGCAACCCAGGCCGCAAGCCTGGGCTACCAAGAGACGCCAAACGACAGGTGGGAGGTGGAGGTGTCATGGCCAAGAAAGAAGTCACTGCCGTTTTCAAGATCATGGCCCCGGGGGGCAAGGCGACGCCTGCGCCGCCGCTAGGGCCTGTTCTGGGCGCCAAGGGTGTGAACCCCGGGCAGTTCATCCAGCAGTTCAATGCCGCCACCGCCAAGCTCAACGGCAAGGTCGTGGGCGCGATCGTCACGGTCTACAGCGACCGCTCCTTCCAGTTCGAGGTCAAGTCCAGCCCCGCCTCGGTCCTCATCAAGGAGGCCGCCGGCATCGAGAAGGGCTCCGGCGTCCCGAACAAAGACAAGAAGGGCAAGATCACCAAGGCACAGGTCCGCAAGATCGTCGAGGAAAAGGGCAAGGACCTCAACTGCGGCTCGATCGAAGCGGGGATGCGGATTATCGAAGGCACGGCCCGTTCCATGGGCGTCACGGTGGAGGGCTAACCCATGGCAAAGTTCAACAAGCGGCAGACCGCCAACCTGGCCCTTCAGCCCCAGCAACCCCTCGAGGTTTCCCAGGCGATCGCGGCCCTCAAAAAGTACAAGGCCCCCAAGTTCGACCAGACCATCAACGTGGTCATGAACCTCGGGCTGGACACCAAGCAGGCCGACCAAAACCTCCGCGGCTCGGTCGCCCTGCCCAAGGGCATCGGCAAGACCAAGCGCGTCATCGCGTTCTGCGGCGACGACCAGACCGCGGCGGCCAAGGAGGCCGGCGCGATCAAGGCCGGCGGCGCCTCGCTGGTCGAGGAGGTCGAGAAGGGCTTTCTCGACTTCGACGTGGCGGTCGCCTCGCCCGACATGATGAGGATCATGTCCAAGCTCGGTCGCGTGCTGGGTCCCAAGGGCCTGATGCCCTCGCCCAAGAACGGCACCGTGACCGCGCAGGTCGCCCAGGCCGTCCGTGAGTTCTCCGCCGGCAAGCTCGAGTACCGCACCGACAAGGGCGGCAACATCCACGCGATCATCGGGAAGATGTCGTTCGCCGATGGCGACCTGGCCGCGAATCTGGCGGCGTTCATCGAGACGATCGAGAAGGCCCGTCCGTCCTCGGCCAAGGGCATCTACATCAAGAAAGTGTGCGTAAGCGGGGCGATGACGCCCAGCGTCCAGATCAAGTACCAGCAGGTCGAGGCCGAGACCGAGTGAGGCCGGGGCAAACCCGGCGCGCCGAAGGTCCCGGTCCACCCCGTTCGATTCACACGATTGATTGCCCGCGAGCCGGTGGCGTCCCGCGGCTGAGCAAGGAACCGATCCATGTCCAAGCAAGTCAAAGAGATGATCCTGCGCGATTACACCTCGCGTCTGGGCGACACACAGGACGCGGTCGTGGTCAGCCTCGCGGGCATCAACGCCCTGGCCACCCACAAGATCCGCACCAACCTGGCCAAGAAGTCCATGAAGGTGACCGTCGTCCGCAACAGCCTGTTCCGCAAGCTGGTCGACGACTCGGCCCTCAAGAGCCTCCAGCCCGTCCTCAAGGGGCCATCCGCCGTGATCTACGGCGGCGCAAGCGTCGTCGAGGTCGCCCGCGAGATCGTCGCCAGCCTCAAAGAGTTCCCCAAGATCGAACTCAAGGGCGCGGTGCTCGACGGTCAGCTCTTCACCGGCGACGCCGGCGTCAAGGCCCTCTCCAAGTTCCCGACCCGCGAGGAAGCCCTCGGCCAGACCGTTGGCCTGCTGCTTGGCCCCGCCAAGAAGCTCGCGGCCCAGATCAAGGGTCCCGGCTCCAACTTGGCGAGCCTCATCAAGGCGATCGAGCTCAAACTCGAAAAGGGCGAGGCGATCGCGAAGGTCGGGTGAGGAAGTCGGGAAGACATCGAGAGTCGAAGAGACGAAGTATCGAAGTCTTGCAGCATCGAACGCATCGTTTCCGTCTGGCCCGTGGGCTCATCCGAGCCTTGGGTTAAAGCGTCCAGGCGTCTGGGCCCCTTTCGGAACCGTGGTTTGCTGAGCTTGCCCGCTGGGCTGGCTCGGCACAGAGATTGGAAGGTTTCACCATGGCCGATTTCAGCGCGACGATCACCGACATGGGCGACAAACTGGCCGCCCTCACCCTCAAGGACGCCGTCGACCTGGGCGCGTACCTGAAGGACAAGTACGGCATCGAGGCCGCCGCCGGCGGTGGCATGATGATGGCGGGCCCCGCGGCCGCCGTCGCCGCTCCGGTTGAGGAAAAGACCGAGTTCGACGTGATCCTCAAGGGTTGTCCCGCCGACAAAAAGATCGGCGTCATCAAGGTCGTCCGCGAAGCGACGGGCCTGGGCCTCAAGGAGGCAAAGGACATGGTCGACGGCGCGCCCAAGAAGATCAAGGAAGCCCTCCCGAAGGCCGACGCCGAGGCGCTCACCAAGAAGCTCAAGGACGTCGGCGCCGACGTCGAGATGGCGTAAGAGTCCAACACAGAGGCACAGAGAAAGGCAAAGCGGGGGAGACTCCCGGCACCAACCCGGTTGCTCCAAACCCCACTCCCCCTCCGCGCCCTCCGCCTCGGCAAAGCTCGCGTCCTTTGCGTTCAACCCGAACAACCAAGGCAAATGCTATCAAAGACCATACAAACGACCTCGTTCTGCCATGCCAGAACGAGGCCTTTTCGTTGGGATTCGATTTGCCTTGGGACGGGGCCGCGCTATGCTTCTTGGCTCAACATGGTACGAACCATTCCCACGTAACCAAGGAGACGGTTGGTGCGCGCGTCGCCCGAAGCGAGTCGGGGGGCGCGTTGTGCTGTCGGTGCGTTGCGCAGTCTCCGTGTGGTGCGGGGATTCCACTTCGCGCCGGAGCGTCACGCGAGCGGGGGCAAGAGTCGATCGGGGCAGCGATCGGCGTCCGGTGTTTTTGGTGCCAGACTGCCGGGGTCATAGGCGTCGGGGCGTGCTGAGCCAGTCGGAACGTGTGCGGGCGTCTGAATCGCCCTGATCTCGGCCATGGCCGGGGCAAGGGCGGAGCAGTCGTGTCGTGCGGGGAGCCAGGCAGATCCGGAGCGGGTCGGCTCATCTTCAGAAACCAGTCACCTCGGCCCGGGGAGTATCGACCACGGGCCGGCTTGGTGTCCAACCATCGCGAGGTCGTTGATGGCGTCGTCAAAAACGCGCGAAACCACCGTCCGCAACTTTGCCAAACGGGGCGATGCGATCGAGGTTCCCAACCTCACGCTCGTCCAGTCCGTGGCGTACGACCGCTTCCTCCAGCTCGACAAGAGCATGGAGGAACGCAACAAGGAGTTCGGCCTCGAAGCCCTGCTCCGCGAGGTCTTCCCCATCGAGTCCTACGACGGGACGATGAAGCTCGAGTACGTCTACTACGGGCTCGAACAGCCCAGGTACAAGCCCGAGGAGTGCCGCGAGCTGCGCCTCACCTTCGGCTACCCCTTCAAGGTCTGCCTGCGCCTGTCCCGCGAGGGGCACCCGGGCCTGCCCGAGGAAGAGATCTACCTCGGCGAGTTCCCGGTCATGATCGGCGGCGGTGAGTTCATCGTCAACGGCGCCGAGCGCGTCATCGTCAGCCAGCTCCACCGTTCGCCGGGCGTTGACTTCGACCGCGATGAGCTGGAGACCGACCGCCCGCTGCACCGGGCCCGCATCATCCCCGAGCGCGGCTCGTGGATCGAGCTCGAAGTCACCAAGAAGGACGTTCTGGCGATGCGGATCGACCAGAGCACCAAGCTCACCGCCACCACGTTCCTGCGCTGCCTGGACGAGTCGGTCGCCACCACCGACGCCATCCTGAGCCTCTTCTACGAGGTCAGCGAGGTCAAGGCCGAGAACGCCCGCCCCGAGCACTACGCCGCCGCCGACATCGTCGACACCGAGTCGGGCGAGGTCCTGGTCAAAGTCGGCAAGCAGCTGGGCGAGAACGCCGCCAAGATCACCGCCAGCAGCCTCAAGAAGATCAAGGTCGTCGAGAACCCGGCCGACGTGCTCATCCTGAACACGCTGGCCGAGGAGAATCTCGACCAGTTCGCCGACTTTGCCGACACCGAGTACGAGCGGGCCCTGGTCAAGCTGTACACCAAGCTGCGCCCCGGCAACCCGCCGCAGGTGGAGAAGGCCCGCCAGCTCTTCGCCGAGAAGTTCTTCGACGAGAACCGCTACCGCCTCGGACGGGTCGGTCGCTTCCGCATCAACCGCAAGTTCGACCTGGACGTGCCGGAGGACAAGATGTTCCTCCGGGCCGAGGACTTCCTCCGCGTGATCCAGTACGTGCTCGACCTGCGGTCCAATCGCCTCGATCCCGAGACGCAGCGCCCGGCGGCCCAGGTCGACGACATCGACCACCTGGGCAACCGTCGCCTGCGCACGCTCGATGAGCTGGCGGTCGAGGAGCTGCGCAAGGGCTTCCTCAAGCTGCGCCGAACGGTGCAGGAGCGCATGAGCGTCAAGGACCCCGAGACGCTGACCAAGATCGCCGATCTGGTCAACACCAAGAGCATCAGCAGCGCGATCGACTTCTTCTTTGGCCGTTCCGAGCTGAGCCAGGTCGTCGATCAGACCAACCCGCTCTCCTCGCTCGTCCACGAGCGCCGCCTCTCGGCCCTCGGACCAGGCGGCCTCAACCGCAAGCGGGCCGGCTTCGAGGTGCGCGACGTGCACATCTCGCACTACGGACGCATCTGCCCCATTGAGACGCCCGAGGGCACCAACATCGGCCTCATCTCGTCGCTGGGCATCTTCTCGACCATCGACGAGTACGGGTTCATTCGCACGCCCTACCGCCCCGTCAAGAAGGGCAAGGCCTCGGATGAGATCATCCATCTCAGGGCCGACGAGGAGATCAAGGCCATCCTCGCGCCGTGCGACACGCTGGAATCCGCCGGCAAGCTCCGCGAGGGTCCGATCGTCGCCCGCGTGGACGGCGAGCTGAAAGAGATCGACTCGAAAGAGGTCAACTATCTCGACATCTCACCCAAGCAGATCGTGGGCATCTCGGCCGCGCTCATCCCGTTCCTGGAGCACGACGACGCCAACCGCGCGCTGATGGGTTCCAACATGCAGCGCCAGGCGGTGCCGCTCATCCGGATCGATCCCGCGCTGGTCGCCACCGGGATGGAGAAGCCGGTGGGGATGAACTCGGGCATGATCGTCCGGGCCAAGCACTCGGGCATCGTGACCCACGTCGACGGCGAGCGGATCATCATCGACAACTCCGACGAGTATGGCCTGCGCAAGTTCGTCGGGCTCAACGAGCGCACCTGCCAGAACCAGCGGCCCGTCGTCAAGCTCAACCAGAAGGTCAAGAAGGGCGACATCATCGCCGATGGCGCGTCCACCAAGATGGGGGAGCTGTCGATCGGCAAGAACGTCCTGGTCGCGTTCAACACCTTCGACGGCTACAACTTCGAGGACGCCATCGTCATCAACGAGCGCCTGGTCAAGGACGACGCCTTCACCTCCATCCACATCGACGCCTTCGACGTCGAGATCCGCGAGACCAAGCTCGGACGTGAGGAGTTCACCCGTGACATCCCGAACGTCTCCGAGAAGATGCTCCGCAACCTCGACGACAGCGGCATCATCCGCCTGGGCGCCCGCGTGGGCCCCGGCGACATCCTGGTCGGCAAGGTCAGCCCCAAGAGCAAGACCGAACTGACCCCCGAAGAGAAGCTGCTGCACGCGATCTTCGGGCGGGCCGGCGAGGACGTGAAGAACGACTCGCTGGAAGTGCAGTCGGGCACGGAAGGCATCGTCATCGCGGCGCACCGGTTCAGCCGGCGGGCGCACATGACCGAGGACGAAAAGAAGCAAATCGACAAGGACCGCAAGGACATCGAGACCGTTTACAACAAGCGCATCGCGGAGCAGTTCCGCGAGTTCGTCAAGGCGCTCGAGGACGTGCTCGACAAGAAGGAACTGAAGGATCCCAACACCGGCAAGCAGTTGGGCGCCGAGAAGGATGACAAGGCGGTCGCCGACCAAGCGAAGGCGTTCAAGCTGGACAACCTGGACATCCGCACGCCGGACAACCAGAAGAAGGCGAACAAGATCCACGGCCGCCACTGGGAGCGGATCCAGTTCTTCAT
>CAZHKB010000013.1:0-18909 GCA_964533405.1 uncultured Phycisphaeraceae bacterium
CGCCCCGGCTCATCGGGAGCCCAAGATGCCGCCCAGCCGACTCAGCAGCAACCGTGTCTCGTGGGACCACAGCGTGCTGACCAGCAGGTCGAGCCGACTGGATTGGAAGAAGCCCGAGCGCCCCGTTGAAACCAAGCCGGCCGAGACGGTCCAGCCTTGGTGGGGCTTGGCGGCGGCGTGGGGGCTGCTTGCGTGGTCGGGCGTGACGGCGTGGATGTTATGGACACGCAATGACTCCGATTCGCATGTGTCGATGCGGTTTCTTATGAGAGGCGACTTCGAGGAGATCGCGGGCGTGTTCAGCGGGATGCTGTGGGCCGGGCTGCCGGCGGCCGGGGCCTTCTGGCTGTCGCGGCGTGCGCGCGAGATCACGATGGACGAGATCGGCGGCAAGACGTACTGGGCAAGCCTGGCGGTGCTGGTGATCGCGTGGATGGGGCTGATGAGGCCGACGTGGGATGGGGACGCGGGGTCGCGATTCGTGCGAGTCAGGCCGGCGGAGGCGGGGCAGCAGGCGGCGTCGGCGGACGCGGCATACCAGTCGTCGATGGCCGCCGATGGTGCGGATGGGTTTGGTGTGGTGGGCGATGGGGCGGGGGCGTTCGCGGGCCAGGCGTCGGGGTTTGGCGAGGTGAGGCTGGCCGAGGCCCGGGCCGATGGGAACGGCGAGGTTGGCGGTGGGTTTGTCGACGCGGCATCATCGAGCGGATCGCGGCACTGGGCGCGTTCGCGGGTCGCGGCGATACGGCGGGCGCACATGGATGCGTTGGCGCGGGCCGGTGAGGAAGCGGCGCCGGTGTTTGGTCCGACCGCGGAGGCGGCGGGGTTTGATGAGGGGCCATAAGAGCGGGTGGACGGCTAGAGTTTCGCCATGACCGCGGACTCCATCAAGGAACTGATCGACCGGCACCCCTGCATTCCGTTCCGGATGCGGCTGAGCAACGGTGACAGCGTCGAGGTGGTGAACCCGGATTCGGTGGCGCTGATGCGGGCCAAGGTGTTCGTGACCGACCCGCGGAGCGAGCACTGGACATTTGTGTCGTACCCGCACATTGCGTCGATCGAGCCGATGGGCGGGAAGAACGGAACCAGCGGGCACGCGAAGCGGCGGAAGCCCGGGGCATGAGCGCGGCGGGGAAGACGTCTGGCGTGGGCTGGGCTTCGAGCGGCCACGCTGATGGGCACGGGGCGTGATCGGCCCGGGTCGAGTCGCGCGTGGCCGCTTGGGGCCGCGGGCACGCCACACACGGCAACACGCCGCGCGGCGAGTTGTGTTGCGTGCATCCGCAATCGCTACGATCGGGGCTTTCGCACCCTGAGAGAGCGACACGATGGCGAGGAACCTGATCCCGGGCAACGCGGCAATCGGCCAGGCCGGCGGGCCCACCGCCGTCATCAACCAGTCGCTGGTGGGCGTGGTGCAGGGGCTGTTGTGGTCGCAGGCCGGGCTTGGGGCGTCGAGCGAGAAGCCCACGCCGATTCACAACATCTACGGGATGCGGCATGGCGTGCGGGGGCTGGTCAAGGGCGACTTCTTCGACTTCACGGACATCGACCGTGACCGCCTGGAGCGGATCGCGCGGACGCCGTCGGCCGCGCTGGGATCGACGCGCGACAAGCCGGACGCGGCCTACTGCGAGCGGATCTTCGAGGCGTGCCAGAAGCACGACATCCGGTACTTCTTTTACATCGGGGGCAACGACTCGTCGGACACCTGCCGCCTGGTGAACGAGCAGGCCAAGGCGAAGGGCTATGAGCTGCGGTGCTTCCATATCCCCAAGACGGTCGACAACGACCTGATGGGCAGCGACCACTGCCCGGGGTATCCGTCGGCGGCCCGGTTCGTGGCGATGGCGTGCATGGCCGATTTCATGGACAACATCTCGCTGCCGGGGATCAAGATCAACGTGGTGATGGGTCGACACGCGGGGTTCCTGACGGCGGCGAGCGCGCTGGCGCGCCGTGGCGACCGGCTGGAGCAGTCGACCGACGGCCCGCAACTCATCTACCTGCCCGAGGTCGCGTTCGACATGGAGCGGTTCGTGGCCGATGTCGAGCACTGGTACGCCCGGAAAGGGCGCTGCCACATCGCCGTCAGCGAGGGGATCCAGGACAAGGACCATGTGCCGATCGCGGCCAAGATGTTCGAGGGCGAGACCGACGCCCACGGGAACATGCAGCTGTCGGGCACGGGCGCCCTGGGCGATGCGCTCGCGGAGTTCATCAAGAAGCGCCTGACCCCGGCGGGCGGCAAGCCGCCGCGCGTGCGGGCCGACACCTTCGGGTATGTGCAGCGGTGCTTCCCCGATGCGTCGCCGGTGGATGCGCGGGAGGCGCGGGCGGCGGGGCGCGAGGCGGCCCGGCTGGCGACGTCGGGCGATCTGGACGGGTCGGTCGCGATCGTGCGGACCAGCCCGATCGAGGCGGGTGCCTTGTATGCGTCGGAGTTGCGGCGGATCGACCTGTCGGTGGTGGCGGCCAAGACACGCCACATGCCGGCGGAGTTCATCGAGGGGCACAACAACGTGAGCCGCAAGTTCCTGGACTGGTGCAGGCCGTTGGTCGGGGAGTTGCCGCCGTTTGAGAGGCTGTGAGGCACCACGGCCAGCCCTTTAAGCCGCAAACCACGCCCCCTTCATTCACCCCTCATCCGCGTCGCCACACTCCTCTCAGCGGAGCGCCCACTCGGGGCACACCCGCATGAAAGGGATAAGCACCATGGCGAGCATTTCCAACGACCTGACCGGCAAGACCATCGCAATCCTGGTCGCCGATGGTTTCGAAGAGATCGAGATGACCTCCCCGAGGGCCGCCCTTGAGGCCGCTGGCGCCACGACCAAGATCGTCTCCCTGGCCCACGGCCACGTCGAAGGCTGGAACCACTTCGACAAGGGCGCCAAGTTCAAGGTCGATCAGGTCGTCTCCGCCGCCAGCGCCGACGACTTCGATGGCCTGTTGCTGCCGGGCGGCGTGGCCAACCCGGATCAGTTGCGCGTCAACCCGGACGCCCTGGCCTTCGTCCGCGCCTTCTTCATCCAGCACAAGCCGGTGGCCGCCATCTGTCACGCGCCCTGGACGCTCATCGACGCCCAGTGCGTGAGCGGGCGGCGCATGACCTCCTACCCGTCCATCAAGCACGACCTCATCAACGCGGGTGCCCACTGGACCGACGAGGATGTTGTGGTCGACCAGGGTCTGGTCACCAGCCGCTCGCCCAAGGACCTGCCCGCGTTCAACGCCAAACTCGTCGAGGAGGTTGCCGAGGGACTGCACGCCGGCCAGTCCGCCAGCCCGGCCGCCCGCTGACAGCGCCCCCAACCGCCAGCCAGCGAGGCGGGGTGCCCTCGTCTGCGCTCTCGCGCCCGCGCGGTGATTCCCGCTCCGCCGACCGCCGGCCCGATTGCTCGGTCGCTTCTCAGAACGGCACGTCGATGCTGAACGAGAACAGCTCGTCCTCATCCTCGTCCTGCTTGATGAGCGGGAAGCCGAAGTCGAACGCGATCGGCACCTGGCTCAGCGCGGGCACGAACACGCGAAGCCCCAAACCCACTGACACGCGGTAGTTGTCGAACCCGAACTCTTCCTCCACCGTGCCCGTGTCCAGGAACACCACGCCCGACAGCAGGTCCTCATAGAGCGGCTGCTCGAGCTCCAGACCCCAGAAGAAGGAGAACGTCCCGCCGACGGCCTCTTCGCTGGGCTCGCCGTTGTCGTTTCGCGTGCCGCGCGGCGAGATGCCGCGGAAGTCAAACCCGCGGAACGCCCGCCCACCCAGGTAGAACCGCTCGTAGGTCGGCACCTCATTTTGGCCCTGCGGGATGATGCCCGCCGCGGTCCGCATCGACAGCACGGTCCGCCGCCCCAGCAGGTCCTCGCGCAGCGTGAAGAACATGAAGTGCTCGGCCGACAGGCGCGTGAAGTTGAAGTCGCCCACCACCTGCTCAAGGCTGATCTCGGTCCGGTTGCCGCGGGTCGGGCGGGTGCGGTCGTCCACGTCCGTGCGGATCAGCGACGCCCCGACGCCGATCAGCCAGTTGGGGTCCTCCACGTCGTAGAAATCCGTCGGGCTGTCCTCCTCAAGGTCCGACAGCGACACGTTCTCCATCCGCAGGAAGCTGTTGCCGACCCACCGCGTCCCGAAGCGCCTCGCCAGCGTGAACCGCGGCCCGTACCGCTGCTCGTCATACTGGCTGAAGTTCCGCGTCCGGTACGAGAACGCGATGGTGCCCGAGTAGTCGCTGTCCCACAGCGCGGGCTCGGTCAGGCTGATGGCATAGGTCTGGAACGTCGTCCCCGGCATGATCTCCAGACGCGCGTTCTGCCCGCCGCCGCGGAACGCGCTGCCCGTCACCAGGTCCCCCCAACTCTCGGGGGTGTCAAAGATGTCGAAGTTCCGCTGGTTGATGATCATGCGGGCCGAGAGCCCGGCATCGCTGTCCACCGCCGCGCCGATGTTGAAGTTGCCGGTGTTGGTCTCCTCGACCTCGACCAGCACGTCGCGATAGAGCGGGTTGTCGGGATCGGGCTGCTGGACCGTCGTCCGCACGCTGCTCTGGTTGGTGGTGACATCCCGATTGAACAGGTTGAGCGACTCGAGCCGCTGGCGCGACTCGTTCAGCTCGCTCCGGTCCAGCGGGCGATCTGGCCGCACGCTCAGCTGGCGGCGCGCCACCCGCTCCTGTGTCAGCTCGTTGCCCACCAAATCCACCAGCCCCGTCCTGAACACCGGCCCCGGGCGGATCTGCAGGATCATGTCCACCTGCGGCGAGTCGATCGCTCGCCTCTCGATCCGGTCCACGCGGGCGTCGGTGTGCCCCAGCGCGTGCAGGGCCGAGCGGATGTCCTCCACCGCGTCGTCGGCCGGACCCGTGCCGTAGGCGTCGCCACGCTTCAGGCCCATCAGCCCCTCGACCTGCACGGTCGAGAACGGCGTGGGGCGATACACGATGTACCTGAACTCGCCCTCGCCAGTGGGCACTCCGATGAACTCCTCGCCCTCCAGCAACGAGGCCCGGGCCTCGCCCTCGGTCACATACGTCTCACGCACCGACTGCGGATACACCGCCGCCACGCTCCGCAGCGTGAAGAGCGGCCCCTCCTCGATCAGGAACGTGACCTGCACCTCGCGCCCGTTCGGCGCGGGGCGCACCGTGCGGTCGGCCCGCACATCGAGGTATCCAAGCGAGCGGTAGTAATCGACCACCGCGGCGACATCCAGGTCGAGGATCTCATCGTTCACATAGCCGCGCCCAAGCAGCCACGCCTCCTCGGTCGTGATCTCGTTGCGCAGCGCGCCCTCCGGGATCGAGGCGTTGCCCTCGAAGCGGATGTCGGTCACGCGGACGGTGTCGCCCTCCTGCACCCGGAACAGCACGATGCCGGACTCGGCCAGCGCGTCCTCGTCCCAGTCGACCTTGACGAGGTAGTAGCCCGACTGGCGGTACTTCTCTTCGAGGCGGCGCGCGATGCGGTCGAGGTTGAAGCGGTCGACCGGCGCGCCCTCGATCAGGCCGATCTCGCCCAGCAGGTCGTCGTCGTCGAACTTGCGGTTGCCCACGGTCTGGACGGCCTGCACGATCGGCTGCGGGTCGAGCGTGTAGATGAGCCGCAGCGAGCCGTCCGCGAGCTGCTGCACCTGGCTCTGCACCGTGCCGAAGCGACCCAGGCGATTGAGCGAGCGGAGGTCGGCCTCGGCCTGCTCGCGCGTGAAGGCCACCCCCTCGATCAGGCGGAGCTGGTTGCGGGCCAGTTGGAACGTCCGCTCGTCCAGCGGCGCGCCGGCCCGAGCCTCCTGGCCCGGCGTGACGATCGGCGGCCTCCGCAGCACGATCTCGCGGACCGGGCGAGACTCGTACCGCTCCCAGTCCACGGGCTGGTCGCTGGCCCGGACAGCGCGGCTGGGTCGAGCGGCCTCGTTGTCGGCGAGCCCGGCGGACGGCCAACCCGCGAGGGCGAGGCCTGCGGCGAACGCCAGCGCCCATGCCGACGGGCCGCGCCGGCGGGACGTGGCGTCCAGAAAGGGCTCGGATCGGCGGTCGGCTCGGGTTGGTCGGGCGGCCAGCATCGGGGCAGTACAGTATCCGACGATGCTTGTAGGCACAAACTTGCGCCCGGGTTTCGGGATGACTTGTCGCCACAGTGGCGTGCGCCGCGCAGGAATCCTGCTCGAAAAAGGGCGCAACCGGATGCGATTTGTCCCCATCCGGCGGGCTCTTGTGGAAAACGTGTGAACGACTCCCCTGTTCGGGTGATGGCTTGCTATTCTTCCTACCCCGCCGTTTGGCGGGCTTTCCCGCTCCGCGATTGAACCCCCTCAGGATGACTACTGGCATGGATTGCCCCGGCATGGTTCAGGTGGTGTATCACGTTCGGCGTGTTGGACTGACAGCGGTCGCCCTGCTCTCGGTGGCGATGGGCGTCGGTGCCATCTGGGTCTTTGCGACTCCGGAGGTGATTGGGCGAACCCCGACTTGGATTTTGTTTGGTGTGGTTGGGTTGCTGACGCTTCCGCCGGCGGTGGTCGGGGCGTTGGTGATGGATCGCAAGGCCGCGGCGGCTGAGGCGCCGGTGGTGGGCGATGAGCCCCGAGAGGTCGTGTTTCTTGATGGGGGCGTGAGGACCGCGGCGGATCAGGCGCCGCGCGCGGTGACGCTGGCAAACGCCACATGGCGGCCCGCATTGGCGCACGCGGGGGCGTCGGCGCACGACCGGTCGGCGGCGCATCGGCGGCATCGGAGTGGGGTGGCGAGTCAGGAGTGAGGTCGGCGGAAGCACGGAAGCTCGACGGATGCCTCGTCTCACAACGAGGCGAGCGGCGCCCACCCCCGCATTCTGCCCGCGGCGTCGATCATGCGGGGGCTGGCGCTGCCCGCCTCGTATGGAGCAGACCGTGCGGCCCCTACGATCCGGTCCATGGCCCGTCGTTCCAGCAGGCAGCGATTTCGTGAGTACCTCGAGCAGCGCAAGGTCCGGGCGGCAGGCCAGCGGCGCGAGAAGAAGGCTTCCAAACAGGGCGGCGCCGCGGCGGCCCAGGCGCAGCTCGCCGGCGGGGCTGGCGGGCCTGATGATCGCGAGAAGCGCAAGCGGCTTCGGAACTTTCGCCAGTTGTTCGCCGCGTTCCTGTTGATGCTGCGCGGCAACCGGCTGATGACGGCGGCCGCGCTGGCGACGCTGACCGTCTCGACGCTGATCGCGCTCTCGATGCCGGGCTCGACGAAGCTGGCGATCGACTATGTGCTGACCAATAACCCCGGGCCGGCGGGGCTCCCGGATTGGGTGCCGGGCGGGCGCGATCCCAAGACGCTGTTGTGGATGATCTTCGGGCTGCTGGTCACGACCAGCCTGCTGTCGATCGCGGTGGGGCTGTGGGGTCGGTGGCAGGTCACGCGGATCGCCAAGCGGATCCAGGTTCGCGTGCGTCGGCGCCTGTTCGAGCACACGGTGCGTCTGCCGCTGGACCGGGTGCAGGACCTCAAGAGCGGCGGTGTGGCGAGCCTGCTGCGCGAGGACGCGGGCAACGTGGGCGCACTGCTGTTCAGCCTGGTCTACAACCCGTGCCGGGCGGTGGTGCAGCTGGGCGGGACGCTGGCGATCCTGGCGTGGGTGGACTGGCGGATGGTGACGGGCGCGCTGATCCTGATCCCGGTGGTGTGGTTCAGCCATCGGACATGGATCGCCAAGATCAGGCCCTTGTACAAGGACATCCGCGACACGCGGACGGGCGTGGATGCGCACGCGACCGAGGCGTTCGGCGGGATGCGGGTGGTGCGTGGGTTCGCACGCCAAGCGGGGGAAGCGATGCGGTTTGTGCAGGGCGGGCACATGATGTCTCGCCAGGAGTTGCTGACGTGGTGGCTGTCGCGGGTGCTGGAACTGCTGTGGGCCGCGCTGATCCCGCTGGCGTCGGCGGGCGTGCTGGTGTACGCGGGGACGGGTGTGATCGAGGGTCGGCTGACGCTGGGCGACCTGATGATGTTCTCGGCGTACCTGCTCATGCTGCTGGGGCCGATGGAGTCTCTGGTGGCAACGGCTCAGGGCGTGCAGAACGAGCTGTCGGGGCTGGACCGAATCCTGGAGATCATGGATGAGCCGCGGGAGTTTGAGGCGGGGACGGGTACGGGCGCGGTTGCGGGCGCGGCCGGCGGCTCCGCGGGAGTTGCGCCGGGAGCGGCTGTGGCCCCGAAGTTCATGATCGATCGGGAGACGGTGAGCGGGCGAGTCACAATTGAGAATGTGTCGTTCCAGTACACCGCGCGGAAGGGGAGCGAGGGGGCGGGCGCCGGGACGATGGGTGCGTCGGGTGGGATCGTGGTGACGAGCAACGGGGTGGCAAGCGCCGGAGCTGGAGCCGCGCAACCGATTGTTCGCACCAGTCTGGCCCGGAGCCGCCAGACTGGCGGCACCGGCGAGAGCCGGCCTGCGGCGTCGCTCGTGCTCGACGACATTTCGCTGGATATCGCGCCGGGGCAGACGATCGCGCTGGTGGGGCCCAGCGGGTCGGGCAAGACCACGCTGTGCAACCTGATCGCGCGGTTCTATGACCCGACGGGCGGGCGGATCATGCTCGACGGCGTGGACCTGCGCGAGATCGACGTGGGGTCGTATCGACGCCTGCTGGGGATCGTCGAGCAGGACGTGTTCCTGTTTGACGGAACGGTGGCGGAGAACATCGCGTACGCGCGGCGGGATGCGACGCCCGAGCAGGTGCGGGCGGCGGCGGCCTCGGCGGCGGCCCATGAGTTCATTGCCGCGCTCGAGCACGGGTACCAGACGCTGATCGGTGAACGGGGCGTGAAACTCAGCGGCGGGCAGAAGCAGCGGATCGCGATCGCCCGGGCCGTGCTAGCCGACCCGCGGATCCTGATCCTGGATGAGGCGACGAGCAACCTGGACTCGGAGAGCGAGGCGCTGATCCAGCGCTCGCTCACGACGCTGATGCGAGGGCGGACGTGCTTCGTGATCGCGCACCGCCTCTCGACCATCCGTCACGCGGACCGGATCGTGGTGCTGGAGAAGGGACGGCTGATCGAGCAGGGCACGCACGAGGAGCTTCTGGCGCGGGATGGGCGGTACGCGGATTTCCTGCGGTTGCAACTGGGGCAGAGCCTGGTGCCGGGGACGAGGTTGTAAGCGGGCGGAGCACCCGCGCCGTGGCGGTGCGGTGCCGGCCTGCTTGCGCAGCTGGCTCCGTCAATGCGGCGCTATCCGCCGATCGCCGACATCGGTCGCTCGGGCTGGCGAAAGGTGTCGAGCGAGATGCCGTGACCGGCCTGCTTGGTCCAGGTCGCGTCGATGAGGAATCGGCGGAGGTCGGCGTCGCGCGCGCCGCCTCGCAGCAGCGGCATCAGGTCCCACTCCGTGGTGCTGAACAGGCAGGGGCGCACCTTGGCGTCGGCGGTCAGGCGCAGGCGGCTGCACGCGCCGCAGAACGGGTTGCTGACCGGGGCGATGAGGCCGACGCGGCCCGGTGCGCCGTCGGCGAAGCGGTATGTGACGGCGGTGCTGCTCGCGTCATCTGCATCGGTGGCGATGAGCGGGAAGCGGGCGTGGATGGCGCGGCGTGTCTCGGCGGCCGTCACGACCTGCGCGGAGTCCCAGGCGTGGGCCGAGTCCAGCGGCATGTACTCGATGAAACGCATCTCAAGGTCGTAGGTGCGGGCAAGGGTGGCCAGGTCGGGCGCCTCATCGTCGTTGAGGCCTCGGAGGAGCACGGCGTTGAGCTTCAGCGGCGTCAGGTCCTCGGCGATGCAGGCCTCGACGCCCGCGAGTACGTCGGCGGGGGTCGAGGTGGAGCGCGTGAGCCGGGCAAAGCGGTCGTGGCGCAGCGAGTCGATGCTGATGGTGACGCGGTCGAGGCCAGCGGCCTTCCACGCGCGGGCCGTGGCGCGGTCGAGGCGCCAGGCGTTGGTGATGAGGGCGAGCTCGACGCGGGTGGCGCGCCGGAGATCGCGGATGATCTGTTCAAGGTGCGGGTTGAGCGTGGGCTCGCCGCCGGTCAGGCGGACCTTGCGGACGCCCAAGGACTCGGCGAGGGTGACGAGGCGCACGATCTCGTCGGGCGCCATGAGTGAGCCGGGGGGTGCGAAGCGGACATCGGGCTCCATGCAGTAGACGCAGCGAAAGTTGCAGCGATCGGTCAGGCTGACGCGCAGGTCGCGGATGGTGCGGCCATGGGAGTCGAGCATGAGGCCCGCGGCGTGGACGTGGGCGGGCGCCGGTGGTGGGGTGGGCGGAGAGGCCGAGTCGGCGGTGGGTGGGCGATCGGGACCACCAGTGGCTGCGAGTGCGGCATGGTTGTGGCTTTGCACGGCCATGCCGCGTGGCCTGGGGGGGCCGGCTTGGCCGAGGATCGGGAGTGACATGCGCGTGGCGTGCTGGTGGCTCCGCACAAGCACGCTCGATGGCCGAGCGTGGTCCTGTTGCCCACAGCCCTTCGGCTCCGCACGCCCACACGCACCGCCCGCCTCGTGCGCGGCGATGGACGACGCCGAAGTGTCCCGGTTGTGCTCGACCACTGGGCAAGGATAGGGGTTGAGCGTGCATGGCCGGGGGTTCGCCGCGAGATCACACCGATTGCAGGATCGGGCGGTGGCCGACCGCTTGCGCGGGCGGCTCTGTTGACGCGAGGGTTGCGTGATCGGCGCGCTGGATGTGTTGGTTGAGTGCGGGCGCTGGCGCGGTGAGTCCGAGGCGGTCGGCAATCTGGATGGCGTTGAGGGCCGCGCCCTTCCGGATCTGGTCGCCGGAGGCGAGCAGGCACCAGCGGCGGTAGGCGGGTGCTGGGTCCGCGGCGGCTGGGGTCGAGGACGCCGAGGTGCGGTGTGTGCTGGGCGAGTTGTGGTGCGCATCGCTGGCGTTGTGGGGCGTCTCGCACGGATCGGGGCGCAGGCGACCGATGAGCACGCGGTCGCCACCGGTGGCCTTGCGGGGTGTCGGGAACGAGTTGGCGGCGCGGTCGTCGAGAAGGGCGAGGCCGACCGAGTCGGAGTGCCGCGCGATGGCATCGCGGACCTGGGATTCGGTCGCGGGGCGATCGAGCGTAACGGTGATGGCCTGGGTGTGGGCGCGGAGTGCGGGCACGCGGACGCAGGTGGGCGTGAGGCGGAGTGTCGGTTGCGACAGGATCTTGCGGGATTCGTCGATGATCTTGCGCTCCTCGCCGTTCACGCCGTCGCGCGTGTTCACGGGCGAGTCGTGGCTGAAGAGGTTGAAGGCGCACGGCTCGGCGAAGACTCGAGGGGTCGGCTCGCGGCCCTCGAGCACGTCGCGGGTCTGCGTGAGCAGTTCTTCGATGGCGACCACGCCCGCGCCGGAGACGGCCTGGTAGGTGGCGAGGTCAATCGCGCCCACCCCGAACTCGCGCCGCAGCGGCTCAATGGCGCACAGCAGGATGATGGTGGAGCAGTTGGGGTTGGCGATGAGACGGGCGCGCGGCGTTGCCGCAGATGGCGTCAAGCATGGCGTCGGGACTCGCCGAGCGACCGCGGAGCGTTCGTTAGGCAGCCCGACCGTGAGGGAGGGCCCCGACGACCCGCGGCGCACTGTCGGCCCAACGTCGGCGTGCAACAGCGCGCCGTTGATCTCCGGCACGATCAGCGGCACGCCCGGGTCCATGCGGAAGGCCGAGGAGTTGTCGATGACCGTCGCGCCGGCGGTCAGGGCGCGGGGAGCGAGGCGGCGCGAGGTGTCCGCATCGGTGCAGAACAGGGCCAGACCGCAGCCGGTGAAGTCGGCGTCGTCGGCCGTGGTGATCCGCAATCGCTCGGTGCCGTAGTCGATCGACTCGCCGGCCGAACGGGCCGAGGCCAGGGCGCGGAGGCGGCTTGCGGGGATACCGCGGGCCAGCAGGATGGCCAGGGCTTCACGCCCGACGGCGCCGGTGGCGCCCACGATGGCGATGGCATCAGCGGGCATGGGCGGGCTCCTTCGCAGGCGCGGGGGCGCGGCGTTGGGCGTGGCGAGTGGTGGAGGAAGTGGGCGGCGACTCCGATGCGGGCGAGGCAAGCCGCGAGCGGGCGATGTCGAGCAGGTCGGAAACGACAGCCTGGGTTGTGGGCCAGCGGCCCGCGCCCTTGCCTTGGATCGTGGTCGCCTGGCCGTCGGGCGCTGTGAAGACGACCGCGTTCTCCTCTCGCACCGTCGCGCCGATCGGGCTGGACCGATCCACCCATCGGGGCGTCACGGAGGCCCGGACTGCGCCGTCGCTGCCCAGTTCGGCGCGGGCGATGTGCTTGAGGACCAGCCCCGCGGATGGCGGGGATTGGCGGCAGCCCGCGTCGTCCAGAGCGGTGCGCTGGATGGTGGCGGGGTCCAGGGTGATGCCAAAGGCCGCGCGGACCACGAGGGCGAGCTTGTCGGCGGCGTCGCGACCGTCGAGATCGCGCGCGGGATCGGCCTCCGCGAATCCGGCGGCCTGGGCGGCGCGGACGGCGTCGGCGAAACTCTCACCCGCGCCGACGCGGCCCAGCACGAAGTTGGTCGTGCCGTTGAGCACGCCCTCGACGCGGGTGACGCCGGTCGTGCCGCGCAGTCGGCCCGCGGTCTCGAGCGCGGGCACCGCGCCGCCGACGGCGGCGGAGAACGCAAGGATCGCGCCGGAGTCGGCGGCCAGGCGCGGCAGATCGAAGCGCGGATCGGCCACAATCGCCTTGTTGGCGGTCACGACGGCTCGGCCCTCACGCAGCGCGCGGGCGACCACTGACTGGGCCGGGTCCAGCCCGCCGATGAGTTCGACCAGGATCTCGGCGTCGAGGTTGAGGGCGGCGTCGAGGTCGGTGGTCAGGAGGTGGCGCGGGATGCCGCGCGAGGCGGCCCGATCCAGGTCTCGCGCGGCGACGCACGCGACCTCGAACCACGTCGGCAGGGCGGTCAGCGCGTCGTACACCCCGCCGCCCACCACGCCCGCGCCGAGGATCGTCACACGCAGGGGGACTCGCGGCACGCGAGGCTCGTGCACCGCGATCGGGCGCAGCGCGGCCTCAAGCGAGGGCGTCGCCGGCGCCGCGATCTCATCGAGCCGCAGCGGCCCGGGCCCGACCACGGAGGCATCCGTCGCCAGCAGCGCGGCCACCTCAAACTGCAGCGCGTGCTCGCGGGCGAAGCGGACGCCCTTGTGCTGGACAATGGTGCCGTCCAGCGCGAGGGCATCATCCCAGGCGAGCGTCGCGTAACGCCGCGCGGGCGGGCCGGGGATCGCGGGGTCTCGGTCGTAGAGGCCTTCCACGTCCTTGATGAGTCGGCATCGCGCGCCCAGCCGCTGCGCCAGGAACAGGGCCGAGAGGTCGGACCCGCCGCGCCCCAGCAGCGTGACGCGCCCGTGCCCGTCGCGCCCGGTGAAGCCGGGGATGACGATGGCCCGGACGCGAGAGAGGGCCAGACACACCGCATTGGCGTCGAGCGCCACGGGCGCGGCATCCAGCGCGGGCCCGTCGGTGAGCAGGCCGATCGCGGCGTGATCGAGGACTTCGGCGGGGATTCCGGCGCGGTCGAGGGCCAGAGCCAAGATGGCCGCGCTCTGCTGCTCGCCGGTGGCCACGAGGGCGGCGGTGGCGGAAGCGGCCGCGCCAGCGGCGGTCCCTTCGCTCCACGCGCGGGCCCGCGCGAGCAGTTGATCCGTATGGCCCTCAAGGGCCGAGACGACCGCGACCACGCGATAACCCTCCCGAATCCACCGGAACACCTCATGCCCGGCCCGCACGGCGTCCTGCTGGGTGCCCAGCACCGAGCCGCCGAACTTGAGGACGATGATGGGATCACGGTTCGCGCGTCGAGTCTCCGTGGCCGCGGAGCCATCGGGCCGCACCGACGCTCCATTCACAGGCTGGTGAGACATGTGGCCCTCCCTTCCGCGCAGTCGCCCGCATCGCCATGGTCGCCAAACTCGCCCAACTGGCCGCCAGCCAGCACCGGCGCGCCCACCGCCCCGCCCACGCCCGCGCCGACTTCTACGACCACGCCCACCTCCGGCGCCTGGCATTGATCGGGACAAAGCCCGGCGTGGGCCGCCGTGATCGCCTGCTCCAGATCGGCCAGGACATCCTCGGGCTCTTCCAGCCCCACTGACAAGCGGATCAACCCATCGGAGATGCCCACGCGACGGCGATGCTCGGGCGGGACGTCGCCGTGGGTCATGCTGGCGGGGTGGGTGATGAGGGTCTCGACCGAGCCGACGTGCTCGACCAGCGAACAGAGGCGGACACCATTGAGCAGGCGACGGGCCGCGGGCGCACCGCCGACGACCTCGAAGGCGATGACCCCGCCGTGGTGCGTGCCGCCGAGGCGCGGGTTGTTGTGCTGGCGGGCGGCCAGATCGGCCTGCGGAAACGTGGACAGCCCGGGGTAGTGGACCGCGCTGACCTGCGGATGCACGCTGAGCCATCGGGCCAGCGTGAGGGCATTGCGGGAGTGCTGCTTCATGCGAAGCGGGAGCGTGGACAGGCCGCGGGTGGTCAGCCACGCGCCCAGCGGCGCCTGGATCGCGCCGGTGGACTTCCTGATAAAGCGGACGCGGTCGAGCAAGGCCGCGTCGCGGGAGGTGATCGCCCCGCCCAGCGCCGTCGAGTGCCCCTCGATGTGCTTGGTGGTGGAGTAGACCGTGATATCGGCCCCCAGATCGAGCGGACGCTGCAGGACGGGCGTCAGGAACGTGTTGTCGACCGCCAGCGGCACGCCCGCGGCCCGCGTGATGCGGGCGACCGCTTCGATGTCGGTCAGCACGAGTGTGGGATTGGCCGGGGTCTCGATGAAGACCAGCCGGGTCCGCGGCGTGATCGCGGCGGCGACGGCGGCGGTGTTGGTGGAATCGACGAACGTGGACGTGATGCCCAGCGGCGCGAGGATCTGCTGGGCCAGGCGGACGGTGCCGCCGTAGATCGCCTCGCCAAGCACGATGTGATCGCCGGACTTGAGCAGGGCCAGGAACAGGGCGGTCTCGGCGGCCAGTCCCGTGGAGAAGCAGACCGAGGGCGGGGCATCCTCGAGCGCGCCCAGAGCCTCTTCAAGCACGCTGACCGTGGGGTTGGAGACGCGGGAGTAGCAGTGGCCGGCGGGAGACGAGGCCGGTCCGTCGGCGTCGAGCGCCTCGGGTTCAGAACCGGCGAGGGGCGCCGAGCGTGCGACGGCGGGCCTCACGCGCTGGACGTAGGTGGTCGACTGCACGAGCGCGGGGACCAGCGAGCCGGAGGCCGCGTCTGGCGTGCGACCCGCGTGGACGGCGGTGGTGCAGATGCCCCTGGGTGCGCGTGGCGTACCCGACGGAGCCGCGACCGTCGAGGTGCTCGGGGTAGGGCTGGAGACCTGGGAGTTGGAACGAATGCCGCTCATGGCCGTGATTCCTCACGGCATCAATCGCGGGCCCGGCTTGTGACGTGGGGGGCGATGCACAGGCAACGCCACTTTTTGTCGAGTTTCGCACGGTCCGTTGCAGCGGCGCAGGCCGCCCGGAAACGCACGCTCTCGACCGCATCGGCGCCCACGTCAGGGCTGGCCTCGGCACCGCGGCGTTGTCTTGCAAACACGCTCGGTTGCCGCCCGGGACGGTCCCGGGACTCTTGATGCTTGGGGGGAGGATAGCCGGGAGCCGAAGGGAGTCAATGGGGCCAAGTCCTCCTCACCCTTGAGGCCGGGTCACTGGCGGCTGGCCTTCGCGGGCAGGTTCGATCACCCGGTTGCCCGACATGGAGGACTGAGGACCAAGGCCTATGGACTCGGCTCCCCTACACCCCCGCCAGCCCCACGCTCGGGAAGCAGTACGTCGCGATGTTCGTGCACAGACGATCCGCGATCACGGCGGCCCGGTTGTACTCCACATCCGCCTGCTTCTCAAGCGCGCCGATCGTGGTGCCCGTCGCCTTGGCCCAGTCGTGGCTGTCGCTGTAGTAGTTCGAGATCGCGGGGCGGTCGGCCTCCAGATGGAACTGGAACGCGTACGTCCGAACCCCGGCCCGGAAGGCCTGGACAGTACACGCGGCCGAACCCGCGAGAACCAGTGCGCCGGGCGGGGCCTTGGTGACTTCCTGCCCGTGGGTCTGGAAGGCCATGAAGTCCCACGGCACACCTGCCATCATCGTCTCGGTCTGGCCCGGGATGGTGACGCTGACGCGCGTGAAGCCCAGTTCGGGCTTGGGCATGGCCGCAACGTCTCCACCGAGCGCCTTGGCGATCAACTGGTGCCCGAGGCAGATACCGATGACCGGCAGGCCGCGATCGTGCGCGCCCTTGAGGTAGGCGATCTCGTGGTTGATCCAGGGCTCGGGGTCGCCGACGTTCTGGGGGCCGCCCAGGCTGATGACGCCGTGGACGTTGTCGTAGTCGGGCGGGATGCCCTTGCCGAGTTCGCGGTTGAGATCGAGTCGGCGGATGTCGAGCTTGAAGCCGTGGTCGCGGAGGGTGACGCCGAGGCGTCCCGGCCCGCCGCGCGGGGAGTGCTGGAAGACGATGAGGGTGGCCATGCGGGGAGGGTAGTGCGGGGCAGGTGTCGAGGTGGCGACGGGAAAGCGGGGCAGAGGGAGCGATGGGCAGAGGGGCGGAGTGGTAAAGGGGTCCAGGGGCAACCTGGGAGCGTGTTGGCGTGCGGGCAGAGTCGGCGGGCCGGGGTGTACAGGGCTGGGTCGTTGGGGTAGGGAGTCCGGCTCGGAGAGCCAGCCCACCTGTTGGCCCGCCTTCAGCAGCCTTCTGCGAAGAGGATGAGGAAGTAGAAGAAGTCGTCGTTGGTGATCGAGCCGTTGGGGACGCCGTAGCCGGGTTGACCCGCGACCGCGCCGGTCGTGAGATCGCCGAGGGTCACGTTCCCGGCCGCGAAGGCGGAGAGGTAGAAGAAGAAGTCGTCGTTGTTCACCAGACCGTTGGGCACGCCGTAGTTCGCCGAGCCGGGGATGGCGCCGGTGGTCATGTCGGGCGCGAGCTTGAGGGTGGCGGGGTCGCTGGTGATGGTGCCGCAGGAGTTGCTCACCACGCACCGGAAGGACAGGGCAAAAGTCCATCCGCCCGCTCCGGAATCGACCGTCAGCGAGTCGGACCCCGACCCGACGGCGTTGAGGAGGAACTGCCCGCCAATCGAGTTGGGCCCGTCGACCAGATCGGTCCATTCGACCACCGGGCCGCCGAGGGTCTGCCACTGGTGGGAGAACGGCCCGGCACCCGCCGGCACGATTGAAAACGTAACCGGAATGTTTGGACAGGTGGACCGCGAGAGCGGGGGCGCGAACACGCCGAGCTGGCCTGAGCCCGCGTGATAGTGGATGGCGGCCGCCAGCCGGGACAGTGCGTGGTCGTAGATGGCCACCTCGTCAATCCATCCGACGAACCGAGCTCCCCCGCCAAGGTCGGCAACCCCGACCCGCAGCGCGGTGTTCCACGGAATCGCCGAGCTGTAGTCGTCGCTCCCAATCTCGACGCCGTTGACGAAAGTGGTCGCGCGCCCCTCGCCATCGGATGTGGTCACGATGTGGTACCACTGGCCGACTGAGCTCGCATACGGAAGTCCGGCGGTCGAGCCGACGCCCGGCCCGGTGTTCTGAGTTCCCAACGTGCGGATCGAGTTGTCGTTCATGTCGAGCCCGTACCCACCCGGGACACCCCAGTGTGACTTGTCGATCACGCGACGAAGGCAGTCGGTCGCACAGGTGCCGAAGGGTGCAGACTTGCGGGTCCACGCCTCCAGCGAGAACGGGACCGAGACGAAGTTCAGCGGAGGGGCATCTGGGACCATCATGTGCGAGCCATCGCCGCTCAAGAACAGGCACCCGTCGGCGTCTCCTTCGATCGCACCGGGCTGGCCCAGCGCTGGCGACGAGATGTAGGCACCCGGGTGACCCCCGACCTCGTCCGCGGCCACCGTGCCGCTCATCTCGCCCAAACGCCAATACGCCACGGGCTGACTTGCCAGAACCGCGGCGCGGTAATCACACTGCCCGCTGGCGGCGAACGGGAGGATGGCCCCGGCGAGAGCGGAGGCAACGGTAGGCATGGTCTTGATCTGGGGCATCCGCGGCTCCTGGGGCGATGCCAAACGGCCTGAACAGGACGGTACCGGGTTGGCTTGGGGCGATCCAGAGATTTGGGGTCCACCGACGCTAAATGGCGCACAGAAGTGATCCACAAGGACGGAGTTTCCAACGGGGTGCTCCGGAACCACTGGCAGGCGTGCGGGGTCGGCGACCGCTTGCCGCGATGCCCCGATCCGATTGACGCAGAGACGGGGACCGCCTGAGGGTGGAAGGGGCTTGCTCCCGGGGGGCGACCTGCCCGTGGCTGGCGCGGACGTACGGGGGCTTCGCCGCCCGCCTGGTGACTCGATGGCGGAGGTTCAAGTTATGCGCGCGTCGCGCGGCCGCTGCTGAGACACAGACTCAGATTCCAGTTGATCCCGGTTCTCAGCATCATTCTCGGACGGACGTGCGAAACCGATGGGGTCGAAGGGCCGCTCGGCGAACACCCACACGCGCGGCCTGGGACGAGTTTTCGAGACGGGCGGGAACGACGATCGGGAGTCTGGCGATCGGGGGTTCTCTGGAATGGGGCGTTTCCCCATGCACAGGTTGAAAACCTGTACCCCCGCAAGACGCAACGAGGATCACGACATGCTGAGAATTAAAGACGGACAGTGCGGCGTGTGTGCTCACTTCGGCGAGCAACATCCCAAGGACAACGCGCTCGTCCAGATCAGGATCACGAGCGTGGCTCCCGACGACTACCAGGACCAGTGCGGGCACCCGGCCCATGCCCCGCTCAAGCTCGTCGTCACCCCCACAAGCGGGTGTGCTGGCTTTCTCTCGGCCAAGGTCGCCTGATCGGCCTCGCACACGGGCGGGTGTGAGAATCCGCCCTCCTCGTGGCGGGACAGGCTGCCAAGCCTGTTCCCCTCCCGCATGGGGGGGTGCTGAGTTGATCGGGCGGGCCGTCGGGGGAGGG
>CAZHKB010000014.1:0-8293 GCA_964533405.1 uncultured Phycisphaeraceae bacterium
CGCCGCCGGTGAAGTCATTGAGCCAGTAGCGGAAGGAGATGGTGGAGCCGGCGGGGACGTTGATGGGTGGGGAGGTAACGGTGGTGACGCCCAGCGTGGTGCCGCCGTCGACGTCGGAGTTTCCGGCGACGTTGTCGGTGACGTAGCAAGCGCCGGAGCCATCGCCATCGGTCGGCGGGTCGCCGCGGAGGCCGTTGACCGGCACACCACGTGTCCAAGGACCGTCGGTGAGGCCGGCGTCGTTGGTGACAACCCAACCCAGGTTGGTCTGGAAGTTGTCAGCGAACGGCGTGACGATTGTGCCGATGTAGGCGGAGTAGACGGCGGTGGGCGCGCTGGGCGGCGAAGTATTCTGGCCCGTGATGCTGCCGATGGCCGAGACATAGAACTGGGGAACGGCCGCGCAGTTGAGCCCGGGGATGGTGGCGGTCCACGAGGTGCCGCCGTTGTTGGTCAGGTTGACGCCGGTGAACGCTCCGGGCGCGGTGCGATAGAAGAGCTGGGGCGTGCCGACGATCGACTCAGTTCGTGGGTCGATGGTGACGGGGAAGGACTCGGCCACGCCGGGGTCGAGCTGGGCCGGCGTGCCGGATGGCAGCGTGATGATGATGCCGGGGAACGGGGGCACGGCAGCGGCGACGTTGAGGGTGTAGCCCTGAATGTTGTCCACCGACGAGGTCTGGCGGATACGGACGTAATAGGTTCCGGCGGCGAGCACCTCGACCACCGCGGCATCGGCCACGCCAGCGGGGTTCGCGCTGGCCGAGGCGAGCACGGTCGTGCCGTTGGTGGCCAGGATGGCGATCTCGAGGTTGGCGACGGCGAGCGCGTTGAACGCGCCGCCGGTGTCGCACGCCTGAGTTTGCCCCCCGCTGGCATAGGTCGTGCCGGTGGGGGTCATGGTGGCGGTGATCTGGCCCGCCTGGGTCATGTTGATGGCGTAGAAGTCGATGTCGAGGTTGTCGTCGATGGAGATTGTGGGGCGGTTGATGGAGCTGCCCAGGTTGAGCGTCCCGAGGTTGGTGGCGGTGGGGGCGGTGTCGTTGTTCTCGTCGTTGTCGCCGTAGTGGCGCTGGGTGGCCAGGGTGTCATCGAGCTGGGGGCCGTTGTAGGCGGTGGAGATGAAGGGCTCCATGAGCTTGGTCTGGTTGGCGGGGCAGACGTGGAGGAGGCCTTGGCCGTGCCCGTGCTCGTGGGCGAGGATGTTGCGGAGTCGGAGGGAGTTGCTGGTGATGATGGAGTAGAAGTTGTCACCGGTGTCGATGACCATGTCGCCGTCGTTGGGGAAGTTGTTGTAGGCGAGGATGCCGGAGTTTCCGTCGATGGTGAGGCCGGCCATGCGGAGGTCGCCGCGGACGCCCAGCGAGCCGAGAGCGCCGTTGAGCTGGACGCCGTCGTCATTGGGTTCGTAGATGTAGGAGAGGCCGCCGAGCTCGGCCCAGCGATCGAAGACCTGTTGATAGAGGGGCTGCCAGACGGGCTGGCTGCCGTAGATTCCGTTGAGGAACGCGCGGAGGGCGCTGCCCCCCGAGATATTCAGCCCGACGATGCTTCCATTGACGAAGGTGCCATCGGGGACGATCGACCAGGTGAGAACCGTGGGGAGGCCTTGGGTGTTGGAGGTGCCGCTGGCGGTGCTGGACCAGCGGCCGGTGAGCTGGAAGTCGGGCGAGCCCGCTCCGCTGGCGAGCGAGAAGGCGTTGACGACCTCCGGCGGCGTGCCGGGGGCGAAGCAGAGGGCCGCGACGGCCTGTCCCGACTCGAGCGTCTTCTGGTAGACGCCGACCAGCGCGCGTTGGTGGAAGTTGGGCATCGCCTCGAACGCTTCGCGCGAGATCAGGCTGGCGACGACGGAGTAGTCGCCCGGCTCGCCGCCGTGCTTGAGGTCGTGCTGAAACTGTGAGTTCGGGTCGAACCGGGCGGTCAGCCAGTCGGGCAGCTCGGCCATCACCTCTTGCTCGAGCTCGCCGGACTGGACGTTGGCGATGATCAGCCGCTGGTGCTCGGCCGGCAGGGCCATGAAGGTCTGGTACTCGATCCGCTCGAGCGCGGCCAGCCTGGCCTCGTCGCTCAGTGAGCAGGTCTGCTCCACCGATTGCGAGCAGGCCTGAGTGGACAGTTGGCTGGTCAGTTCCGTCGCCTGGCCCGCGGCCAGAGAAAGCGCAAGTGCGAGTCCGAACATGCAAGTCTCCTTCCAACCCCGAGAAGGGTTGAGATCCCCCGTGCGAGGAGCCCGCTCACCCCAAGCGTGGCCCGCCAAACCCCACGATTCCCGACGAAGGCCCTGGGGCAACGCCCCCAGCCCGGTGTGTGCTGATCCCTCGAATCAGGCGCGCTCCAACTCCGCTCTGCGCCTCAGCTTGCGACTCTGGACCTACGGGGATGTCAGCGAGCGGTTCCCGCCTCGCAAACACCGCTCCGATTCACCGTCGCGGCCCATGAACAGACAACGACGCCGCGCCAAGGGCAACTCCCAGGGCGTGCGCCGCCGCGCCGCGATGTGAACACCATCTCTCTCAATCCGAACTGGACCCAAACCTCCATGAGAAGGCGAAGCCGCACCACAGGATACTCGCACGCCCCGCCCACGCAAGCGGGTTTCCGGCGAGGGGCGGTAAACGTGTTGGCGGCGCCTGCTCGGCCCGGTTGAAGGCTCGCTCGCGGGGGTTATGGGCCCTCAACTGATCGATGGTCGGACGCACCACGGGGATACCGCGGGCACAGAGAGAGACAGACGCCGCGATGCGTGCCCCTTCCCCGCCTCACGGCTCGATGATGATCCTGCTGATCTCCTCGGCCATGAGTTCGTAGACCAGCTCGACATCGCCCGACAACATGCGAATGCAGCCCATAGATTCCTGCTGGCCGATGGACTCGGGTTGGATGGTCCCGTGCAGGCCGATTCCCTCGATGACCTCGTACTGCCCGAGGCCCCGGAAGCCGACCCACCGCTCGCCGATCGGGTTGAGGGGGTCGTCGGCGTCGAAGCGCTCGCCCGTGCGTGGGTTGACCCAGTGCGGGTTGATGAGGCGGGAGTTGCGTTTGACCGTAAACTCGCCCAGCGGCGTGCCGTCGCCCTCGCCCAGGCCCACCGTGAACGAGCGGATGTACACCCACTCGTCCCGGGCGTCGGGCGCCCCGGCGTAGAGATCGAGCCGGTAGTCGCTCTTGTCAACCACCGCGTGGAACGGCCCGCGGACCAGTTTCAGGTTCTGCCCGACCCGGATGGTCTGGCTGGTCATGCGGTTCACGCGCTGGACCAGGCGCCAATCCACGCCAAGCCCCTGGCGAGACGCGATGCGCGACAGGCTGTCGCCGCCCTGCACGGTGTACGTCAGCGAGAACGGATCGTCGGAGTAGACCTTGGGCGAGAAGATGATCTCGTCGTTGAGGCGTGAGATCGCCTCACGCAGGCGCGAGCGATCCAGGTCGGCCACCGGATCGCGCGAGAGCGCCCGCAGCAGGATCTCGCGGGCCACCACGGGGCGATTGGCGGCCTGCTCGCCCTCGGCGGCCCGGAGCGCGGTGGCGACCGAGTCGGCGAACACGGGGGCCGGGCCGACGCCGCGCGCGTCGGTCCCGTTCGGCGCCGGGGTCATCGGCCCGCGCGTGGGCGTTCCCCCGCCGTTGGTCTGCCCGGTGCCCTGGCGGGCGGGGGTGCTCGACGCCAGTCGGCCATCGCGCCGTGCATCATCCACCAGGTTCTCGAGCGACGGCGCGGGTGGAGGGGCCGAGTTCTGGCGGAGCGTGTTGGGAGTTCCGGCCACCGGCTCGCGAACTGTGGAGGGGTTGCCCGCCTCGGGCGTCGCGCCAGGGTTGGTGCCGTTTGCGCCCGTCGGCGTGCGTTCGCTCGGAGCGGCGTCGGCCCGGCTCGGGCCCGCCAGCATGGGCCTGATGACGACGTACGCCAGGGCCAGGCCGCACAGCCCCACCACCGCCGCGACCGCGATCGGCCCAGGGCTCTTGCGCTTGCGGCGTGACATCATGCTCCGCCCGCCTTGCATCTGGCGGGGCGACTGCGAGGGAAGCGGCATAAGGCGGTCTCCGACCTGGCTGAGTCTGCAAACGCCGGCCTCCGGCCGGTCGCCGCACCACTGTATCGGTGGACAACGCCCGGCGGGGTGAAGCCGACAGATCACGCGCGGGTTCTGCTGTCTGCTCCCCCGCGTGCGGGGGAGGTGGTCGCGAGGCTTGGCGAAGCGACCGGTGGGGGCAGTTGGACTGCCGACAACCAGGCCACCCCCTTCATCAAACTCGCCGAGCCTCGTTGGACGCCTCCCCCGCGCGCGGGTGAGGGGATCAGCGCTTCGGCGTTCCCCGCAACTTCTCGAGCGTCCGCGTCGTCGACAGCCCCGCCACCAGCTCGATCAGAACCACCTTTCCCCCCGCCGCCTCGACCCGCGGCTGCCCCACCACTGCCTTGCCCGCCCAGTCCGCGCCCTTCACCAGCACGTCGGGAACGATCGCCTCGATCAGCTCGATTGGCGTGTCCTGGGCGAACGCCACGACCGCCCCCACGCAGGAGAGCGAGGCAACCACCCGCGCCCGGTCGCCCAGCGTGTTCACGGGCCGGCCCTCGCCCTTGAGCCGGCGGATCGAGGCGTCGTCGTTGAGCCCGACCACCAGAAAATCGCCCTGGGCCCGGGCCGACTCCAGCAGCGACACATGCCCGGCGTGCAGCACGTCGAAGCACCCGTTGGTGAACACGATCCTCTCGCCCGACGCGCGTCTGGCCCGCACCTCGACCAGCAGGCGATCCATCGACCGCAGGCCCCGGTCATCCCCCGCGTGCTCGATGAGCAACTGGTGGTGGATCTTTTCGAGCGGGATCGGGACGACGCCGAAGACTTCCACCTCCAGCCCCGCGGCGGTGTTGGCCAGGCGAACCGCATCGGGCCACGCCATGCCGTTGGCCCGCCCGGCGGCGAGGGCGGCCAGGAACATGTCGCCCGCGCCGGTCACGTCGTACACCTCTCGGGCCACGGTCGGGACCGCCAGCGGGGCCTTGCCCCGCTCCAGGAGCAGCGCGCCATGGCGGTCGAGGGTCAGCACCGCGGCCTCGAGCTCCAGTGTGTCCATCAGGCGGCGGGCCAGCAGCGCATTGTGCCCAGCGTCGGCGGCGTGGTGCGTCGGGATGCCGGTGGCCCGTTCGGCCTCGACGCGGTTGGGCGTGATCGCCGTGGCTCCCCGATACCGCGAGTAGTCCGGAATCGCCGCCGGGTCGACGAACACAGGCACGCCCGCGTCGCGGGCCATCGCGATGGCGCGGCGGCAGACATCCTGCGTACACACGCCCTTGTTGTAGTCCTCGATGCACAGGACGTCCGCGGACCGCAGCCCGCCGCGGAGTTGCTCCAGAAGGGCATCGGCGATCGCGGGCGCCAGCGGCTCGCGGGACTCGTAGTCGACGCGGAACATCTTCTGGGGATGGCGGGTCTGGGCCAGACCGATCAGGCTGCGCTTGACGGTCGTGGGCCTGGACGGATCGGACACCAGCCCGCCGGTGTCGATACGTTGCTTGTCGAGGGCCGATCGCAGGTTGGCCGCGTCAGCGTCGGCCCCGGTCACCCCGATGGCCGCCACGCTGGCGCCCAGCGCGACCAGATCGAGCGCGACATTGGCCGCCCCGCCTGGGCGATCCTCGGTTCGGCGCACATGCAGCACGGGGACCGGGGCATCGGCGGACAGTCGCTCGGCGTCGCCGTAGACAAGTTGATCGAGCATGAAGTCGCCGAGAACCACGGCCCGGAAGGGCTTCCAGTCGGCCAGGGTGTTGAGGAGTTCGTGCATGGGACTCCGAAGGGTGCGACCAGTCCGCGGCGTTGGGGCACATATGGTGGGAAGAACCAGGAACCTACCCGAGAACCAAGACCCCTCTTCGCCCGGGGGGCGGACACTCGACACGTCACACCGAACGAGAACTTCTCACTCCTGGAGTGCGAGCCGGCACATCACTTCCACGCCGGTGGCGATCGCGTCATCATTGAAGTCGAAGCCGGGCTGGTGCAGCTGGGCCGACGGCTGCTGGCCCGCGGGGGTGAGCCCCAGGCAGAAGAAGCACGCGGGCACATGCTGGGCGTAGTAGGAGAAGTCTTCACCGCCCATGAAGGCGCTGGGCAGCATGGCCACACGCTCCGGGCCCAGGGCATCGCGCGCGACCGAAAAGAAACGCTCCGTCGCCCCGTGGTCATTGGCGGTCACCGGATACCCCGGCTGCCAGTCGATCTCGGCCTTGCACCCGTGGGCGGTCGCGGTGGCCTCGACGATCCGAAAGAACAGGTCCTTGGCCGATGCTCGGATTTGGGGGCTCAGCGTGCGGACCGTGCCGGTGAACAGGCAGGTCTCGGGGATGATGTTGTTGGCCGACCCGGCGTTGACCTGGCAGACCGAGCAGACGACGGGCTCGCGGGCGTCGATCCCCCGGCTGGCAAGGGTCTGGAGAGCGACGATCACCTGTGCGGTGGCCTGGATGGGGTCACGGGCGACGTGGAAGAAGGCCGCGTGCCCGCCGATGCCTCGGATCGTCACAACGAAGTCGTCGGTGGAGGCCAGGAGCGGGCCGGGACGGGTGCCGACGGTTCCCAGGGTCATGCTGGGCCAGCCGTGGAGCCCGAAGATGCGGTCGACCTTGGGCCCAACGCCTCCGACGGGGCGGGAGCGCCCGGGCCCCCCCGGGTCGGACCCGGGCGCTTCTCCGAGGAGCGCACCGTCGAGGACCATCTGCTCGCCCCCCCCGCCACTCTCCTCGGCGGGCTGAAAGAGGAAGGTGACGCCGTTGGGTCGATCGGGGGTTGTTGCGAGCGTGCGTGCGACGCCGAGAAGGATGGCGGTGTGCCCGTCGTGCCCGCAGGCGTGCATGGCGTTCGCGGATCGGCTGGCGTAAGGCTTGCCGGTGGCTTCCAAGATCGGCAGGGCGTCCATATCTGCCCGCAGCGCAACGGTTTGCGTTGGGCCGAGCACCGGCGAGCCATTGCGGGCGGGGGGCAGGTGCGCCACCACGCCGGTCCCTCGGGCCAAACCCGTGCGCACCTTCAGCCCGAGTTTGCCCAGCTCGGCGGCGACCAGACCGCTGGTCCGGGTCTCCTTCCAGGAGAGTTCGGGGTACTGGTGCAGGTCACGCCGGATGCGGATCAGGTCGGGGAGTTCCTTCTGGATCGTCCCCCGCAGGATCGTGGTCATGGGGGAAGGGTAGTCGGCGGGCGGGTGAAAGTCGGCCTATGGCTGGTTCCAGCCCCGGGCGGCAGCCAGGAGTCCTTCATTCCAGCCCGCCCGGTCGCCCGTCCGACGATGGAGGCGTGCCCGCCCCCCTGCTCATCGCGCTGCCTTCGAACCTCATCGTCAGCGGGGTGGCGACATGGGCGGCCCGGCTGGTGTCGGCGCTGGCTGAGGCGGGGCGGGCGGTGGGTCTGATCGTCCACTCGCCGCCCGCGGGGCACGCACCACTGGACATCCGCCTTCACCCAGGTGTCCGGGTGTTCGACCTGTCGCACCTCGGATCACACGAAGATCTCCCCCGGTCGCCCGACTCGAGCGCTGCGGAATGGGCAGAGGGTCGGGATGAGCGGTGTGTCGGCCCGGACACGGCTCATCCTTGGGAACCCTGGATCACGGCGTACCTGGGCGCGATCCGCGACCTGCACCGCGTCGCCGGCTCGTCGCGGCCCGTCATTCTCAGCCCAAACCTGCACGCCAACTGCTACGCGGTGTGTCTGGAAGCCGCACGGCGCGAACCTGCGCTGGCGCGCCTGATCGGCTGGCAGCACAACGACATCGAGTACGACCGGCGTGTGCTGGCGCACTATGAGCCCGCGCTCGCGGCCCTCGTCGGCGTGTCAGACCACATCACGTCGCGGCTCCGCACGCTGATGCCGTGGCGGGAGATCACGCCGATCGCGTACGGCGTGGAGGTCGCCGACGCCCCGCCGCGCCGCACGCCGCTGATGTCAGGAGGGCGCAGCCGCCCGGTGCGTCTGCTCTACACGGGACGGCTCGACCACCACCAGAAGCGGATCTTGGCGCTGCCCCACATGAGCCGGGCTCTGCTGGACATGGGCATCGACCACGAGCTCACGATTCTGGGCGACGGTCCGGCGGCGTCGGACCTGGATCGGTTGCTCGAAGACGGGCGTTCACCACAGAGGCACAGACAGCACCGACAAAGGCAGGAACCGGAGGGGAGAACGCACGCGGTGGTGCGGCAACAAGGACAAACCCCTTCAGTCGCTCACTCTCCGCCAGCGGACACTTCCCCCGCCCCCGCCTCTGCCTCTGCCTCTGCCTCTGCCTCTGCCTC
>CAZHKB010000014.1:8393-18816 GCA_964533405.1 uncultured Phycisphaeraceae bacterium
CGGACACTTCCCCCGCCCCCGCCTCTGCCTCTGCCTCTGCCTCTGCCTCTGCCTCCGAAACCCGCCTGCGTCCGTGCCCTCTGTGCCTTCGTGGTGACTGCCCTCTCCCGATACACCGCAAAGGCCCGGCCTCGCCATCCCAAGTCCGCGAGGCCCTGGAAGATCACGACGCCTTTATCCTTCCCTCCCGCTTCGAGGGCCTCAGCGTCTCCATGCTCGAAGCCCTCGCGGCTGGCTGCGTCCCCCTGGTCGCCCGCGTCGAGTCCGGCGCGCTGCAAGCCATCACCCCCGGCGTCACCGGCCTGATCGCTGACGTGGCCCCCGAAGCCGACGAACACGCCGTCGGCGTCGCGCTGGCAAACGAGGTCGCGCGGTTCCTCGCGTCCGATGCCGCGGCCATGTCGCGGGCCGCGTGGGCGTCGGCCCGCGAAGGGTACCGCCTCGAAGAACACGCCGGCGTCGTGGCGACCCTGCTCGATCGCGCCGCCGGCCAGCCTCCCGCCGCGTGGCCCGCCGATCGGCCCGTCTGGTTCTCCGACCTTGGCGGCTCGATCCCGCTGGACGCCCCGCAACGGCTCGCCCGCGTTCTCGAACGGCTCACCGGTCGGCGCATCATCGTCCACGCCACGGGCCTGCACACACGAACCCTGCTGCCCCAACTGCTGGCTGGCCCGGCCACCATCGTCGGTTTCACCGATGACGACCGCCAGACGCACGGCCAGACGCTGGCCAACCTCCCCATCCTCGCCCCGGAGTCAGCCTCCACACGTTCACCCACAGACGTGCTCATCAGCACGTCACTGCATGAGGGAGCCGTGTGGGCGCGGCGCGGGGTCTACGAGCGACAAGGGCTTGCCGTGCATCGGCTCTACGCCTGAGTACACGCCGGACCCGTGCCACCAGCCGCGGCCCTGACCGGCTGGTGCCTCCGAACGAGGCGGGGTGCCCACCCCCCCGCACGATCTACCCCTTGCGCCCCGGCGCGCCCGAACGCCCATGCGGGGGCGTGCGCACCCCACCTGGTTCTCACGCCTGATCGCTTCCGGAGAACCGCGGCAGGATGGCGGGATGCCCCTACTTCTTCGCCTTCACCGCCACCTCGCCCATGTCCGCGCAGGTCGCGCACCACGTCTCGGGCACCAGCAGGTTCAGCCTCATCGCCTGCGGCTGCGGGATAGCCGCCAGCGGCCTGGTGAAGTCGCTCTCAAACCGCGGCTCGAACACGCCGTACTCCGTGTTGAACTGCGTGTGGGCATACTCGCCCTCGAGCAGCCCGTCGATCTGCGCGATGCGCGACTCCGGATGCGGGTGGGTCGAGAAGAACTCGGGCGCCTCGTTGCCCGCGGAGGCCTCGGCCAGGATGTCCATGACCTGCCGCATGCCGATCGGGTTGTAGCCCACCCGCGTCATGTACTCGATGCCAAGCCGGTCGCTCTCGAGTTCCTGCCCGCGCCCATACTTGAGCATGAACACGCCCGAGGTGCTCGACACCAGCAGGGGCACGCCCGCCTGGATCAGCTCGCTGTCACTGCCGCTGGCCGCCGCCGCCGCCCCGATGACCACGCCCTGGGCAATGATGCTCGCGGAGATCTTCTGGTTGCCGTGCCGGGCCGTGACGTGCCCGATCTCGTGCCCCACCACGCCGGCGAGCTGGGCCTCATTGGTCATCCGCTCGATCAGGGCCCGGCTGACAAACACCTTGCCGCCAGGGAGCGCGAAGGCGTTGATCACCGGCGAGTTGAGCAGCGTGAACTCCCAGGGCATGTCGCGGAAGTCGGGCTCGAGCGTGTCGGTCATGCTGCGACCGACGCGATCCAGCGAGTTGTGCAGCCCGCCCTGGGTGAGGGCGCCCCCGTACTCCTGGGTCAGTTGCGGGGCCGCCTCCGACCCCAGCGCGACCTCCTCCTGCAGCGAGAGCAGCGTGACGCCGCACCCCCCCTGCACGAGGGCCAGACCGGCACAGCCAACCGACGCGAGCAACGCCTTGATGCGCATGGAAATCCCTCCAGAGAACGGGGCGTGGCGGCACGCAGCCCGCCGACGATCCGACCGGTCGATTGTTCGCTCATACCATCGGGCGTGCAAGAGACCGCTCCCCCCCAGCCTACCGCGCCCGCCTGGACCGCGCGCGAGCTGGGCGCCCCCCATGCCCAGGCCGACAAACCCGCCCGCGTCCGCTCCATGTTCGCGGCCATCGCGCCGTCGTACGACCTGAACAACCGCGTGCATTCGCTGTGGCGCGACCAGGCTTGGCGCCGGGCCGCCGTCAAGGCCGCGGACGTTCAGGCTGGCCAGGACGTGCTGGACGTTGCCTGTGGCACCGGCGACCTGACCCAGGCGCTCGCGCGCCGGACCCAGGCCGCCACCGTCACCGGGCTCGACTTCACGCGTGGGATGCTCGACATCGCCGAGATCAAACGGGGCCGAGACGCCGCGTTGGCCCGCATCCGCTACATCGAGGGCGACGCGATGGCGCTGCCGTTGCCCGATGCCTCATTCGACGCCCTGACCATCGCCTTCGGCATCCGCAACGTCCAGGACCCGGCCCGCGCCCTGGCGGAGTTTTGCCGCGTCCTCCGCCCCGGCGGTCGCCTGGTCATCCTCGAGTTCCACCGCCCGCGCAACCCGATCGTCCGCTGGTTCAACAACGTGTACGCGGGTCACATCATGCCGTGGACCGCCACCCTGCTCGCCCGCGACCGCTCCGGGGCGTACCGCTATCTCCCCAAGTCCGTCGGATCATTCATGGACGCCGAGCAGTTGCGAGCCCAGGCCCAGCGAACCGGTTTCCATGACGCGACCGTCCGCCCCCTGACCATGGGCATCTGCTGGCTGCATCGGGCGATCAAGCCCGCGTGACCCCTCTCGCCGGACACACCCAAGCGCTGGGGACGGTGGGCCTGAGGCCCCGCGAAGGTCCGGCGTCCATCCCCGCGTGCTTCCCGCCCACCGCTCCCGCCCACTCGCGCTATCGTCCCCCCATGGGCGGCCTGCACACCATCGACCCCAACGGACTGGTCATCATCGGCGGCGGCGGGCACGGGCTGGTCGTCGGTGAGGCCGCCGCGCTGGCCGCCATCGCCCTGGCCGGCGTCATGGACGACCGGGCCGACCCGCCAGCCGCGTGCCGGGGCGACCACTCGATGCCCTGGCTTGGCCCGATCCGGGCCGCCGAGCGACCGTGGATCCTCGGCATCGGCGACGTGGTGGCGCGCCGAGTCGTTCTCTCCCGCTTCAAAGAAATCGCCGATCGGGCCGCCACCGTGATCCACCCCCGCGCCATCGTCTCGCCGTCGGCTCTCCTGGGCAAGGGGGTGTACGTGGGTCCGGGCGCGATCCTGCACAGCCGGGCACGCATCGGCGACCACTGCATCATCAACTCGGGCTCCATCGTCGAGCACGACTGCGACATCGGCGAGAACTCGCACATCGCTCCCGGCACCGTGCTGGGCGGGGCGGCCCGGGTCGGGTACGACACGCTGATTGGCCTGGGCTCCAGCGTGCTGCCGGGCGTCTGGATCGGCGACCGCTGCGTGGTCGGGGCCGGGGCGTTGGTGCTCCACAACGTGGCCGACGGCTCGGTGGTCGTGGGGATGCCCGCGAAGGTCTTGGCGCCGAAGGCGCGTGCATGACCGCGCTCGTGATCGACTCGACTGCCGAATCCACGCCCGGGCCGGTGTGGGACTCGGAGTTTACACCCGGGCAGACCTGCGTGACGCTGCCCTGACGCGAACTCCCATTCGGCGGCGTGACCCTGCGGCGTGCCCCTCTGCCACGTCGTGTCTTCGTCGCTCCGTGCCATCCACAACGCACCAAGCCCCGGCGATGGGCGCCGGGGCCTGGCATGGAACCTGTGAGATGCAAATCGGCCTCAGGGGGCGGTGGTCCCCTGGATCCGCGATTGTCGTTGACGGCACTCCATGCCGCCCGCCGGCGTCGGCCTCATCGCCGACCGCCGGGCTCCAGCCTCAACTCCGATCCTGTTTCGTCCTGACGACCATCGCTTCGACCGCCAGGTCGAGCCGCTCGTCGGTGTCGTAGGTCTCGGCCGCGATCTCGCGCTTGACGCGCTCGACCAGGTCGCGCCGGACGCCCTCGACCCGAGGACCGGCCTCGCGGGCTTCGCGCGAGACCTCCACGCGGTCGGCGTCTCGTCGCACCGCCGCCACTTCCACGGGGCGGATGGTCCGAGCGCTCGGCTCGCTGCGTCCAACCGCTGCCGTCCCAAGCCCGTTCAATGCAGACACGTCGCTCATGCTGATCGCCGCTCCTTCCTTGGTGTGCTCCTATGGTGTACGCCTTGCGCGTTGGACTCACCCCGGGTTGTCCGGGCCTCGCCGCCTTGCAAATCGACGGGTGAAAAACTCAAGTTTTCGAGGCTCTCGGCACCAGGTTCGCCGGTCAGTTCTCGCGAACCGACCCACCCTTCATGCACGAAGATATCGGAGCGACCCGCTTGACCTCTGCAATACAGAGCAAACTATCCGAAATAAAGCGAACTTGATGCCCCGCATGAAGTTATCATAATAACTCAGCGACGGACGCAGAGAAAATCCGTCGCCCGACCATCCCCTTCCGGAGACCGATATCTGGATTGTGTCAGGATGCCCACAAACTCCCACCCAGCGAGGCCGCCGCGTGCCCGGTTATCCACAAACTCCCCAGTTCTTCGGGTTTCGCGCGGGCAAGTTCTGCGCTCGGCTCGTGGCCTGCGCCTGTGTGCTGACCGGGCTGGGGGGGCTCGCCGCCTGCGAGAGCGGCGGCCAGTCGCAGGCCGATCGCGAGCGGACCCGGTCTGAAGGGGAAACGCTCTTCGGCTCCGACGCCCTTGGTGGCGCCGACGGCGCGACGCCGGCCGCCCCGTGGGCGACCTGGAGCATCGTGCTGGGGGTGTACGAGCCGGCCGCCCGGGCTCGCGCTCAGGAGAGCCTCGACTGGATCCGCTCCGTCGGAGGCCTGACCGAGGCCCGCCTCGAGCGGCGCGGCACGGGGCTGGTGGTCGCGTATGGCGTGTATGACGGGGCGGATGACCCGAAGGCCCAGTCCGACCTGGCCCGCCTGCGGGGCACGGTGGTCGACGGCACCCGCCCGTACGCCGGGGCGATGCTGGCTCCGCCGATTCTGGAGCCCACGACAACCGGGCGAAACTCGGAGTGGGACCTCGCGGGCGTCAGCACGTCGCACGGGCCTGATGCGCTGTACACGCTGCAGATCGGGATTTATGGGCGGGCCGACGGGCGGGCGGCGTCGGCCCAGGATCTGGCCGAGTTCCGCGCCAGCGCGGAGCGGGCGGTCGCCGAGATGCGTGCGCGAGGCGAAGAGGCGTTCTACTACCACGGGCGGGAGCGCTCGACGGTCACGGTCGGGGTGTTTGGGCAGGTCGACTTTGATCCGATCGGCATGCCGGGCTTCCAGAGCCCCGCGTTGCGGCGGGCGTGGGAGGCGTACCCGCACAACCTGTTCAACGGTCAGGCGATCCGTGAGACGGTGCCAGGGGTGGCGGAATCGCGCCTGCAGCCCAGCCGGATGGTGGAGATTCCGGAGTAGGGCGAGTGGGGCGTGAGGTGGGCGGAAGCTGCGCAACGCCACCAGCACGCCGTCGGCTTCTCCATCTGTTGGTGTGTTCGTTTCTGCGTCGCTTCAAAAAAAAAGAGAGGGCGAACCCGAAGGCCCGCCCCCTGGGTGAGGTGGACGAGAGGAGGCCGACCTGTCGGTCGGCGTGCGGGCAGGGCCCGCGTTGCGGTCTTAGCAGCCGGCGGCGAACTGGCTCAGGAAGTAGAAGAAGTCGTCGTTGTTGAGGACGCCGTTCGGGACGCCGTAGCCGGGGGAGCCCGGGATGGCGGTCGTGGTCAGGTCGGCGACGGCGAGGTTGCCGGCGGCGAACTGGCTCAGGAAGTAGAAGAAGTCGTCGTTGTTGACGATGCCGTTCGGGACGCCGTAGCCGGGCGAGCCCGGGATGGCGGTGGTGGTCAGGTCGGGAATGCAGTTGACGACCTTGGTCAGGGACATGTCGTCATAGAAGACGGAGGTGGAGTTGGAGGCGTAAAGGTCGAAGCACTGGAACTGGATGGGGTCGGCCAGACGGATGCCGTAGATGCCGTTGGAGACGACGGCACCGTTGTAGCGGGCCTCCATGGTGTTGGCGCCCAGGTCAAAGTCGACTTCGATCTTGGACCACGCATTGGTGACGTACGACTGGGGCGAGAAGGTGCGGCCCACGAGCACGTCGTCGAAGTCGTGGATCTGGCCGGTGATGGAGTTGAACTCGAGCTGGACGCTCCAGCCGTAGGGGCCGAAGTCGACGTAGGTGTTCTGCATGAGGAAGTAGGTGGTGCCAGCCCAGCCGGCGGGGATGAAGACCCAGGCGTCGACCTGCCACTTGCCGGTGGTGATGGGCGGGTTCCAGACGCGGATGGCATCGGCGGTTGCGCCGATCTCGAAGGACTTGGGCGCGCTGCGGGCCTGAGCGGTGGTCACGGTGCCGGCGGCCGAGGCCACGTTGTCCCAGCCCCTCCACCCGCCCGGCCCATTGAGGGTGCCGACAGGGTAGCTGTCGAAGTTATCGGACCAGTTCTGAGCGCAGGCCATGGCCGGCGCGAGCGCCACGAGCGCAAGCGAGAGAAGTCCAGTCTTCATGTCGAACCCCTAAAGGTTGCGTCTCCGCGAGGCCGCGAACGGCGGCCACCAGGGCGTACCCCCCAGGCACGTCCCCTCCGAAGCGCAACAACCCCAGGACCATGCTACAGAAAGTTGGGTCTGCGTCAACGCCATTTTGGGAAGGTACGAGAATGTGCGTGAGATTCCGGGAGGGCTTTGTACGCAGTTGCGCGCCCGCTGGCCGCGACCGAGGGTCCGCAATCGCGGGGTTCCACCGCAGCGCGTGACCATCGGCAGAGGCCCCCAGACCCGGTGCCACGCTGGTTTCGAGCGTGAAGGCGCGGCGTTGTCGACGATCCCAGATGCGCCGTTCCGCGATGGCGGCGGCGTTCAACGCCACCTCCGGGAACTCGATCGCGAGCAGGGCGACGCCCTCTCGACGCACGAGAGCCCAGGCAAGACGGGATTCCTGCTCGCCGCGAACCTTTCCGTCGGCGTCGCGGAGGCGGACAACGAACCGGAAGCGGTGGCCGAGGCGGTCCGGCTCGCGAGTGCGTTGGAAGGGCGGCACGCCAGCACGATGGTCGCTGGAGCGCGGAATGGCAAGTCGGGGGCGAGCGTGGGCTTGCGAATCACGGCGGCGGCGAGGGGTGGGTGGGCCAGGTCAGGCGTCGCCCGGATTGGTCGGGTGCGAAGGGCGGCAGGTGGGGTGCCCGAAACAGGACCGGCGCACGGGCCTGGCGGTCCCAGATCGCCAGATCGGCGGTGGTGTCGGGAGTCATGACCGAGGACGGCACGAGGAGCACGACGAGGGCGCGGCCCTCATCGCGGATCGGCACCGGGCGGAGGCGGGTTCTTGACTCGTGAACGACCAATCCTTGGGGCGTGCGGACGCGGAGGGAGAAGGTGAAGCGATCCAGGTGGCCCGCGCCGCCGTTCTGGCCCAGATCGCCGCTGACGAGCAGGAGCAGGGCCATGTGGTCGCTGACCATGGTGGGCGACCAACGGATCGTGCGGAGGGTCGGGGCGGCAGCGGGCGGATGGGGCGGGAGCGGTGCGGGGTTGGCGTCGTGCGCGGCAGGCTCACGTGCGGTGCCCGCGGGTGGGGAGGCGGCCACGAGCCGCACGTCGAGGTTGGCTTCCAGCCCACTTCGACCCGTGGGGCTGCGGAAGATGAGGGTGCGGTCCTCGATGGTGCCAGCGACGTCGGGCAGACCGAACCGGTCGATGGCGTCGAGGCAGGCGTCGATCTCGGATTTGTCCCAGGCCTCGGCGTAGACGGCGTCGGCGGGGTCGAGGGCGTGGGGCATCTCGATGCGGGCGTAGAGGAAGGGCAGGGCGATGGAGGCGGCCCGCCAGGGCATCATGTTGGCGCCGTCGTACATGTACACCCGCGCCACGCCGGAGTGCTGGAGTGCGTCGCCGAGGTTGACCACACGGGCGTTGGACTCGACGCGCGACTTGACCCGATGGCGGGTCGCCGGATCGAGGGGCGCGAGTTGGTTGAGCACGTCGGCGCGCCGGGCCTGGGCGGCGAACACGGCGAGGAAGAGGGCCGAGACGGTCCAGGCGCGAAGGCGGATCCACACGGGGAGCGGGCCGGTGAGGCCTCGGGTGCAGGTGCGGGCCGAGTCGATGACCCACCCGCTGAGGGTGCCCAGGAGCAGGGCGAGGCCCGGCATGAGCAGCAGCACGATGAACCTGTGGGGCTGTGTGTGCTGGGTCATGACGAGGAACCAGGTGAGGCCTCCGGCGAGCAGGAGGAGGCCGCCAGCCAGGCCACGCGCGATGGGGCTGGCGGGGGGGAGGTCCCAGAAGAGGAGTCGGGCGGGCTTTGCGGAGGCAGTGCCGGCGAGGGGAGGGAGGGTGACGAAGGCCGGGTCAATGAGTGACAGGGGCAGGCGCTCGGGTGGGCGTCGGCGGACGCGGCGGTGGAGAATGAGCGTGAGGAGCAGGATCCCGACGCCAGCGACCACCCACGGGTTGAGCGCGGGATACACGAACTCCTGATTCCAGGCGACGCTGCCGGGGGTGCGCCCGGCGACGGGCCAATCCAGGCGGGCGAGCCAGGAGAGGAGCAGTTCGGGGAGGTCGACGCCCGCGCGGCCGCCGGAGGATCGGCTCGAGGCTCTGGACCTGAACTTGGCCAGGGCGGCGTCCCAGCCGCCCAGAACCTGGGCGTTGTGGAGGACGCGCAGGGCCATCATGGGGACGGGGAGGGGGCCGACCAGCGCGGCGCCCAGGACGACGGGCCAGCGGAAGTGGAAGGCGGCCCGCACGCCGACGAAGAGCGCGAAGAAGAACATGTGCTCGAGATTGGTCCAGCAGTCTGCGGCGAAGAGCAGGGCGGTGAGGGCGAGCCACGCCCAACGGCGCGGGGCGAGGCCATCTTCGAATGCGAGCCAGGCCCGCATCGCGCCCAGCAGGAGCATGGGGCTGTAGGCCATGTGGTGCAGGGCGGCGGAGTAGGAGAGAAACGCCGGGGAGAGGATGTAGAAAAGGCCCGCGAGCGCGCCGATGGCCTGGCTTCGGGCCAGGCGGGAGCAGACGAGGAACAGGAGCAGGCCCGACGCCAGTCCACAGGTCTGGGCGAAGAGGCGGGCCGAGAGGATGGGGTCCAGGCCGATCGCTTGCCCTGCGCTCCAGGCTGCGTAGGAGAACCAGTACGGGCCAGGGGGATAGGACAGGTACAGGGCCTTGGTATCGTCAGGTGGCGCGGCGAGTTGGATGCGGGGGAGGCCCCATGTGGCGGTGAAGCCGACCTGGTCGTAGCCCCGGCAACCGTTGATGACGTTGGCGTCGCTCCAGAACTCACCGGAGGTTGGGCCTGGAAACTGCGCTCGGGCGGCGTACAGGGCGACGGCGAGTGCGGCCAGCGTCAGGAAGAACAGGAGCGTGAGCGCTCCCGATCCGGGCGGGCGCGCCTGCGTGACGACGGCGGGGATGGGGTTGATGGTTGGGGCGGGCATCGCGTAGGCGGGCGTCGGGCGACGTACGATCGTGCCACTTCGGAGGGTCGGCACGCCGGGGGCATCGTAACCCGTGCCCGCATGGACGGTCAGCAGGGCGCGACCCGTGGGATTTCCGGACCAGGACTGCACTGCTGAGCATGGACGCCGCCAATCCGCCTGTTGAATCCGTGCGTCGGGCGAACGCGGCCGTGGCGCGCGTGGCCGCGGTGGTGGTGACGTGGAACCGCAAGGCGGAGATGGAGAGATGCCTGCGCGCGATCGCGGGGCAGACGTATCCGGCCAGCCGCCTGGATGTGGTCGTGGTGGACAACGCCTCGACCGACGGCACCGCGGAGCACGTCCTGAGCGTGTGGCGACCCGAGCGGGCGATGCAGAACACGGCGACGAGTTCGGACCGGCCGGGCTTTGCGCTGGGCAAGGGCACGACGGGGGGCAACGCGGGCGGGTGGCGGTCTCTGGTGCTGGTGCGCAACCAGAACAACCTGGGCGGGTGCGGCGGGTTCAACACCGGGTTCCTGATCGTCGAGCGGATGATCGCGGCCCATCGTGCCGAGAGCATGGTGCCCGAGGACCCGCGCCTGGCGCGGGCCGAGCCGTTGGAGTTCGTGTGGCTGATCGATGACGATGCGGAGCCGGCGGCCGACTGCCTGGAGAAGTTGGTGGCGGCGGCGCAGACGGACCCGACCATCGGGATCGTGGGCTCTCGGATGGTTGATCCTACGGACCGGACGACGACGCTGGAGTCGACGGTGTTCTTCAATCGATCGACGGGGATGTTCGGGGCGCCCGAGGCGGGACACCCACGGCATGCCGAGCATCAGGCGTGGCGGGCGGAGGTGGGATCGGCCAAGGGG
>CAZHKB010000015.1:0-9206 GCA_964533405.1 uncultured Phycisphaeraceae bacterium
GCCCAGAACCGAGCCGGGCAGGGAGGGTCGGGCGAGCGCGGCGCGGGGGAGGAGGGCGGCGGCGCCGGTCGCGGCCAGGCCTGCCAAGAGGGTTCGGCGCGGGAGGATGGTGCGGTCGTCTGGCATGGTGGCCTCCGTGTGGGACGAGGATTGACGGATGTGGTTGTACCCGCCTCGAGGGCGGGCGTGGCGGCGGGTCCGTGCGGTGGAGATCGGATTGATCGCGGGGTTTGCGGCAAAGGTTGCGCGGGATGGGCGCGTCGGCCCGACGTACTGTGGTGTCTGGCGACCGACCGGCTGGTGAGTTGGTTGCGACGGTTGGCCGCGTGTGAATGGGCGATGGTTTTCGGTCGATGCACGAAGGGCGGGGGCGGGTCCCGAACATTGGCGGGATGGGTGTCGTTTGAGAAGGGCCTCGGGCTCCGCCTCCCGGTCGGGCTGATGGAGGGTCGGGGTGGTTGGTGTTGAGGCCGATCCCCGATAGAGGGTGGAGAACGCGGGTTCCTGGCAAGTTCGGTAGGATTGGCCGGTGTCGGCCCCTGGTCCGGCGAGTTCGGGCCGCTAGAGAAGGAATGGGTCATGGATGAATCTAGCTCCGTTGGAAGCCGCACCGTTGCCGACGCCCGCGTGAAGAGGGGCGGTCGGGGACGGTGGGCGCGCCTGGGGCTTGCGCTCGCGGCGGGTGGCGCTGTGGGGCTTGGTCTGGGAGGTTGCGAGATCGACAACTTTTTCAACCCGTCCGAGGTCGGGCGCTGGGAGATGACGCCGACGGTGGTGCCCATCCTGGACCGGATCGCGGCCATCGAGGGGCCCGAGGAGATCTGGGTTGAGTACAGCGATGTGCAGTCGGAGGACCTGGTTCCGGAGGTGAGCGAGTACAAGGTCGGCCCCGGCGACGTGCTGCAGATCACGGTCTTCAGCCTTACCGTGGGAGGCCAGGCGGACCTGCTGGAGCGGCGGGTGGACTCGCGCGGGTATGTGGACATTCCCCAGGTGGGGTCGGTGTACATCGACGGGCAGACGCTGGAGGGGGTGCGCGGGTCGATCAAGGAGGCCGTGCGGCCTCTGACGGGCGACACGACGGTGGACGTGCTGGTGATGCAGGAGCAGCAGCGGACGTTCAACGTGCTGGGGGGCGCGGTGGCGGGGCAGGGGCCGTATTTCGTGCCGTACGCGGACTACCGGTTGATTGACGCGCTGGCGGCGGCGGGCGGGATTCTGGAGTCGATCGAGTACATCTATGTGATCCGGCAGGTGCCGTTGACTGATGAGGCGACGGGACGCCGCGTGCCGACGACGCCAACGAGCGGCACGACGCCACCGACGACGCCAAACGGGCCGACGCCCGCGGGCGGCGAGAACCTGATCGACATCATTGATGATCTTTTGGAGCCCGGCGCGGCGCCGGCTGGCGGGACGGCGCCCCCGGCGGGCGGGACCGGCTCGCCCGCGGCATTTGCGACCGCGGCGGATCGTGGGGACACGCGGCGTCTGCCCGTGGAGCTCATCGAGACGATCCCGTCTCAGCCTGGGGCCCAGCCGAACGAGTCCGGCAGGACGCCGGTTCAGCCTCCGCCGACCTCGACGGGTCAATGGCTTTACTTGAACGGCCAGTGGGTGCTGGTTTCGAGGCAGGCGGGTGAGGCGGGTGACGGCGGCACGTCGCGGCTGTTCACGCAGCGGGTGCTGCGGGTCCCGGTGCAGCCTCTGATCTCGGGCGACGCCCGGTACAACATCGTGATCCGCCCGAACGACATCATCCGGGTGCCGCCGCCGGCGCAGGGAAACATCTTCCTGGCGGGCCAGGTGGCGCGGCCGGGGTCGTATGGCCTGGCGCCCAAGCTGACGCTGACGCGGGCGCTGTTCGCTGGCGGCGGGATGGGGCAACTGGCGGTGCCGGAGCGGACGGACCTGATCCGCATGGTTGGTCCGAACCAGCAGGCGACGATCCGCCTGAATCTGCGGGCGATCTTCGATGGCTCGCAGCCCGACGTGTTCATGAAGGACAACGACATCGTGAACGTGGGAACCAACTTCTGGGCGTACCCGCTGGCGGTGCTGCGTGGCGGGTTGCGGGCGTCGTACGGGTACGGGTTCATCCTGGACCGGAACTTCGGTAACGACGTGTTCGGCGTGCCGCCCGGCACGGTCAACTGACCGTCCGGTGTGGGTCTGCGGGATGCTCGGGTGGAGAGAGCGGTTCTGGTGCTTGGGAACCGTCGTCGGGGAGAACCCCGGCGCACGGCGGACGTAGTCAGGACTTCGACCAGCGTCGGACCCAGCGGGCGGGCCGCAAGTCGGCGGGTGCGAGGGTTCAGGGCCGGGGTACGGTACAGACATGAGCGCGGTGGCGATGACAACCGGGCCGGTGCGAGCCTCGTCGGGATCGGTCCCGGCGGGTGTGTATGCGCTGGGCGGGTTGGTGCTGGCGGCGTTCGTGGCGCTCTTCTATCGGTGGATGTGGAAACAGGGTGTGCTGAGCGTGCAGCTGGTGGAGGACTGGGGGCACGCCCTGGCGATCCCGCTGATCAGCGGATGGATGGTTTGGAAGCAGCGTGAGGTGATCGCTAGGACGCCCATCCGGGTGTTCTGGCCGGGCATGGCTCCGATGCTGCTGGGGATGGTGTGCTACCTGTTCTTCGTGGTGGGTGTGCCCAACCACATGCTGCAGGGGTTCTCGATCGTGCTGACGGTGTTCGGCGTGGCGCTGCTGCTGCTGGGCTCGGCGATGATGCGGCACCTGTTCCTGCCGATCGCATACCTGGTGTTCGCGGTGACGCTGGCCGAGCGGATCATGATCGAGGTGACGTTCCAGTTGAAGCTGATCGCGTCGTACGGCGCATGGGTGCTGCTGTCGGCGACGGGCCCGATGATCGGGTACTCGGTGCGGCTGGACGGGAACATGATCGAGATGATCCGGTTCGACGGGTCGATCTTCCCGATGAACGTGGCGGACGCGTGCAGCGGGATGCGGATGGTGGTGGCGTTCGTGGCGCTGGGGGCGGCGGTTGCGCTGCTGGGCTCGAATCGGTGGTGGCAGCGGACGGCGGTGCTGCTGCTGACGGTGCCGGTGGCGGTGCTGATGAACGTGTTCCGGGTGGCGGCGCTGGGTTGGCTGGGGTTCTATAACGAGAACCTGGCGGGCGGCGAGGCGCACACGGTGATCGGGACGATCCTGCTGCTACCCTCGCTGCTGTTCTTCATGCTGCTGGTGTGGGCGCTGGGGCGGCTGGTGGATGATGAGCCGGCGACGGTGGGCAAAGCCGTCGCCAAGGGCGGCAAGGCGACAATCTCGAAGGGCAAAGCGGACCCGACGGGAAAAGCGGTGGCGAAGAAGGCCACGTCCAAGCCCGCCAAGAAGGCTCCGGCGAAGAAGATTGTGCGCCCGCTTGGTCCTCCGCCACCCGGGGCTGGCACTGCGGGGCTGTGGCGTTCGCTGCGTTCGCCGGCGTGCCTGGTCGCGCTGTTGGCTTTGGGGGCGACGGCGGCGGGCATGGGGGCGGCGGTCTCGTACTTCAAGCTGTACCTGAGCAAGCTGCCGATCGAGGCGCCCGGGCCGCGGATGGTGGCGTCGATCCCGACCGAGACGGAGAACTGGGAAAGGTATGGGCAGGACGAGGCGGTGTCGGCGGACGTGCTCAAGACGCTGGGAACCGAGAACTATGTGACGCGGCGGTTCGCGCGCAAGGGCACGTTGCGGACGGTCAACCCGGTGGTGATCGACCTGCACCTGGCGTATTACACCGGCACGATCGACACCGTGCCGCATGTTCCCGAGCGGTGCTTCGTGGGCGGGGGGATGGAGATGGGCGCGACGGCGGTGACGCTGCGGCTGCCGCTGGATGACTCGGACTGGCTCGCGGATGGATCGGTCGAGAGTGACCCGGCGCTGGAGCACCTGCGCGGGCGGGTGTTCACGACGAAGCTCAGCAACGAGTGGGGCGACAGCGGCGGGTCGCGGGTGCGCCTGCCCTTCGATCCGCGGGGCATCCAGATCCGGGTGACGCAGTTCCTGATGCCCGGCGAGGGCGAGGTGTATTCGGGCTACTTCTTCATCGCCAACGGGGCGACGACGGCCAGCGCGGACGGGGTTCGCCTGCTGGCGTTCCGGCTGGAGGATGACTACGCCTTCTATCTGAAGGTGCAGTTCACGAGCCAGACAACTGGCAGCGCGGAGGAACTGGCGGCCCAGGCCGGGGCCTTGATGGACGAGCTGCTGGGCGAGATCATGCGTTGTGCCCCTGACTGGGTTCTGGTTGAGCGTGGGGAGTATCCGGCCGACAATCCGCGGCGAGGTCGGGCCGCGGGCGTGGAGCCTGAATCGGAAACGGAATCAGGTGTATCGGGCGGGGCGGACCCGGCTTCGGCGGGCGTGGGTGGCTGAGGTTGAACAATCGCCGGGGCACCCTTGGCCCGGCTGGTGCGTTTGCTCGCGGGCGACCCGCGGGGTAAGGAGTCTGGACTCATGGCGGCGAAGGTGAACGTGAAGTTTGTGGTGATGCTTGGCGCGGCGCTGACCCTGGTGCTGGCGGGCATGGCCCTGGTGTTCGTCTTCGTGCTCAAGAAGTCCGGGCAGGACTGGGCGGACCGCGGCGCGGAGGCGATGGCGACCCAGGACTACGAGGCCGCGGACCAGTCGTACGCGTTCGCGGTGGCGCACGACCGGACGAACGTGGAGTGGTTGAACCAGTGGATCAACGCGATGGAGCATCGGGTGATCGACAACCAGGTGGACTTCGAGGACCGCTTCGTCAAGGACTATTCCAACGCGGTGCGTCAGGTGGCGCACATGGGGCGGACGGCGGACCTGGACGCGCACCTGCGGTATCTGGACATGAAGGCCGACCAGATGATGGGCGATTCGCGCAGCGCGGCGTGGCGGTACCTGCTGAACGAGGCGCGGGCCAGCCAGCAGTTCTATGAGGCGGGGGGGATGCCGCCGGCGCCTGGACAGGGCACGCGCGAGGAGTGGCACACGCTGTACAAGTACAGCGGGCTGGCGCTCAGCGTGCTGTACTCACTGAACATGACCGAGAGCGAGGAGGAGGTGGCGCAGGCGGAGCGCGACCTGCGGCTCGCGCTGGAGGCCGACCCGACGGATGCCGAGGCGGGGCTGGAACTGGCGCAGTTCCATTCGGTGATGTCGGATCGACGGCGGACGACTCCTCCGGTGGACCTTGGCGAGGCCGAGCGACTGTTGCGGCAGGCGCGGGAGATGCTCGTGGGCATGGGGGAGCGCAACCCGAGCGACCCGGACGTGGCGATCGGGCTGTTGCAGATGGACGTGAACGCGGCGCGCCGTGAGTTTATCTCGCGCCTCGCGGGGCGACCCGCGACGCCCGAGCAGATCCGCGAGGTGATCGGGCCATTCCAGGCGAGGCTGGACGCGGTGGCGACCCTGCTGATGGAGCGGGCGGGGACGGGGATCGAGAGTGTGACGCTGGGGCGGTTCGCCGCGCTCGAGTCGCTGGCGGCGCCGGACTCGCAGCGTGACCGGACGGCCCGGGTGCTGGAGGCGATTCTTGCGGCGGACGCGGAGAACCTTGGGGCGATGATCATGCTGGCGGAGGTGCAGGGCACGGGCCAGAACCGGGCCCAGGGCGTGGCGACGCTGCAGAGGCTGATCGACCTGCCCAACAAGCCGCTGGGGATGGCGGGGTACCGGCTGTTCAGGCTGAGGCCCGCGGCGCGGGAGTTGCAGGCGGAGTTCACGCTGGACCAGTTCGATGAGGCGCCCGAGGCCGACCGCCCCTCGCTGCTGGTGCAGGCGGAGGTGTACCGCGAGGCGCTGGCGAAGGAGGTGCCGCCGGACTCGCCCTCGCTGCTCAAGCTGGATGCTCGCATGGCGTTCCTGCGGCAGGACTGGGCCCGGGCCGAGGAGTTGCTGCTGGCGGTGAACCAGCGGACGGGCGGATCGGACGACGACGTGCTGTGGTGGATGGCGCAGACGGCGCAGAGGCTGCAGAAGCTCGGCGTGGCGCGGCAGATGCTCAACACACTGCGGGAGGGCTCGCCCGACAATCCGCGGATCCTGATGGCGCTGGCGGCGGTGGAGCGCGACCTGCGGAACGATGACCGGGCGCGGGCGCTGGCCAACCGGCTGCTGGAGCTGCGCCCGAACGACCCGGAGATGGCCGCCTTCGTGGACACGATCTACGGGCGCAACAACCCGATCCAGGAGGCGATGGAGCGGTTTCTCCAGATCGCCGACGGGGGAGAGGGCGCGCTGCCCGACCCCGAGCGGGCGATCGCCGGGCTGAACACGGATTTCCAGGCCAACAACTTCGACCCGACGCTGGGCTTGCAGTTGGTGCGGAGTTACCTGGACCGAGCGGACGTGGACTCGGCCAAGCAGGTGGTGACCGCGGTGCTGAGCGTGCAGCCCGACAACGCCGGGTTCCGGCGGTTCCAGGCGTCGCTGGAGCGTGGGGACATGCTGGCGGTGCTGCTGGACCTGATCAACACGGTGGAGGGCCGCTCGGAGTTCGAGAAGGCGATGCTGCGTCGCCTGGTCTACATCACGCGGGGCGACCGGGCCGGCGCCGACCGTGAGCTGGCGGCGGCGGCGGCGCTGGAGCCCAACAACCGCACGGCGGTCGAGGCGCAGTTCCTGGAGGCGATCGCGGCCAACGACGGGGCGACCGTCACGCGGCTGGTGGCGAGAGCCAAGGAACTCAACCTTGACGGGCAGAACGGCGACACGTTCACGGTGCGAGCGATGATGTTCGAGGGCAAGCACCGCGAGGCGGTGGCGCTGCTGGAGAGCCTGGTCACGCGAAGCCCGAACGAGGGGTCGCTGTGGAGGCTCTTGGGCCTGGAGCGGGCCCAGGTGGGGCGCCTGGACGAGGCGGTCACCGCGTACCGGCGGACGCTGGAGATTCGCCCGAACGACACGCAGGCGGCCCGCGAGCTGATGGGGCTTCTGAGCGCGCGTGGGAACAACGCGGCCGCGCTTCAGGTGGGCAAGGAGGCCGCGCCCTTCGGGCGGGGCGACCTGGACTTCCTGAACCGGCTGTGGATTCTCGAGGCGCTGGCCGGCAACCGCCAGGTGGCGCTGGACGGGCGCGAGGCGCTGCGGGTCCGCGACCCGGGGCTTGTGTGGAACAACGCGCTGCTGGCCGAGCTGTACATGGACGTGGGTCGCTGGGCCGACGCACGGGCGCTGATCGACGAGCTGCGCGCGAGCCAGGACCAGCTCGAGCTGGTGGCGCTCGATGCGAGGTGGCACGCGGACCAGGGCAACTTCGAGGGAGCCCGCCAGGCATACATCAAGTACATCGGCTCACTGCCGCCCGGGCAGGTCGGGTCCGCGCCGTTCATCGCGATGGCGTCGTTCATGCAGTCGCGTGAGCAGCTGGGCCTGGCGGCGGCCGCGCTCGAGGGCGGACGGATCGAGCAGAACAAGCAGACGATGGACTGCGACCGGATGCTGGGCGACATCCTGACGGTGGCGCAGCGGCTTCCCGAGGCGGTCGAGGCCTACAAGCGGGTTGTGGACGCGGGCGCGGACACACCCGACTTCATGTTCCGCAAGCGCATGGTGGAGAACCTGATCCGCCTGGAGCGGTTCGAGGAGGCGGAGACGAACCTGGGCGCGATGAGCGCGATCGCGTCGACCGACCGCAACGTGATCCTGCTCAACGCCGAACTCAATCGCACGCGCGGCAACCGCGCGGAGGCGCTGCGCCTTCTCGACGAGGCGGTGCGCCAGTTCCCCGAGGACCCGGTGGCGTACTTCCAGCGGGCCGAGGTCCTGCAGGAGGACGAGGCACGCTGGCAGGACGCGATCGCCGACTACGACTCGGCGATCCGCAAGGCGCCCATGTTCTGGCAGGCGCTGCGGAACCGCTCGGGCATCTACCGGCGCATGGAGCGGCTGGATGAGGCGGTGACGGACCTTCGCACAGCCGTGCTGGCGGCGGGCACCGAGGGCGACGCGGTCACGCAGCTGTTGGGCGAACTGATGAACCTGCGGCGGACGCAGGACGCGACGAGCGCGGCCGACGAGGCCGTCGCGGCCCGACCGACGGACGCGGCGTTCATCCAGCGGGTCGGCAGCATCTTCGCCGGGCGCGGGGAGTGGACGGTGGCGGCCCGGTACTACAAGCTGGCGTTCGACCTGCGGCCGGAGCCCGAGATCGCGCAGCGCTACCTGGACTGCCTGTTGAACCAGAATCCCGCACAGGTGCGGACGGCCGAGGACGTTCTCAACTCCCTGGGCCAGAAGATCCTCGAGCATCCTGGGCTGCTGGCGGTGGGGGTTTCGATCCACATGCGCCGGAGCCGCGTGGGCGAGGCCGAGCGCGATGCCACGCGGGCGTTTGACCTGGTCAGCACCGATTCCAATCGACTGCTGGTGTGGCATCGGACCATGCAGCGGGCGTTCGCGGACCCCGTGGCGTACCAGGCGTACCTGCGCCGACTGGCGGCGGCGAAGCAGACCACGGCCTTGAGGGACTGGCCCGTGCTGTTCCTGGCCGCGTCACAGGCGACGGTTGAGGCGACCCGCGAGGCGGCCAAGGAGCAGCTGATTCGACTTGCCAACCAGGGCCAGCCCATCGAGGTCCGCCAGAACGCGATGCGGACCATCGGGACCACGCTGTATGAGCAGGGTCTGTACGAGGAGGCGGCCAGGCTTTGGGGGCAGGCGGTCGAGATGTTCCCGCAGGACTGGGAGGTCAATAACAACCTCGCGTATGTCCTGACGGACTTTCTCGGACGCGCCGAGGAGGCGCTCCCGCACGCCCTGAAGGCGGTCGAGTTCCAGCCCCGCTCGCCCTCGGTCAATGACACCGTCGGATGGGTCTACTTCAAGACGGGGGACCCCGACAAGGCGCTGCTCTACCTGTGGCAGGCGGCTCGCCTGTCGCGGGACGCCGCGGAACAGTCGGTTACCGTCCGCCACCTCATCGAGGTGGAGCTCTCGAGGGGGGAAAAGGCGAACGCGGAGCGTTGGTATTCGTATCTGGATCGTCTGATCACGGAGAGCCCTTGGCTGGACCCCTCGATCCGGCAGGAAGCCGACGGGCTTCAGGTCAGAATCAACTCACTCCCGTGAGTTGTGAGGCCGAAAATCAGGGGACACGGACCGGTCCGGGGGCGATCCCGGCCCGGGCGGATCGGCTTGGTATCTGTCTGGTCTGCAATGACCGGCTCGCCCTGGTGGGTGGTCGAGCCGGATGAAGAAGGCCCGTTCGAAGAAGGCC
>CAZHKB010000015.1:9306-17924 GCA_964533405.1 uncultured Phycisphaeraceae bacterium
CGAAGAAGGCCTGCCGAAGAAGGGAAGTTGTCCGATGAGCACCGCGCCCGCCATGAGGCCTCCGACCCCGTCCAACGCGTCTGGTGGGCGTCCGCCCTCGCCCTCCGGCGGGGGTCCGGCGGTCACGTCCAGCGGCATCGCGGTGATCGACCCGGTGCGTCTGCTGAAGAAGTACAAGTGGGTGCTGGCCGCCGCGGTGGTTGTGGGCGCGGTGTTCGGCGTGGCGATGCACTTCGTGCTGCTCCGGACGTTCCCGGCGTGGACGTCGGCGGCGATCTTCAACATCGAACCGCCGCGCGACAAGTTCGGCAACCTGCCCGAGTCTCGCGAAGTCAACGAGGACGAGCTGAAGCGGTTCATGCTGACGCAGGTGGAGATCATGACGAGCCCGCAGGTGCTGCTGCGGGTGTGCGAGCGCGTGAACCAGAACCCCGCGCTGGCCCCGACGTGGCGGCGCGAGTTCGAGAAGAACGGGGTGTTCCAGCCGCCCGAGGCGATGACGGAACTCGAAAAGATCGTGTCCGGGCGGATGATCGCGGGCACGCAGCTGGTGCAGCTGTCGGTGACGTACCGCGACCCGACGGAGGCGACGCAGCTGGCCGAGCTGATGAGGAAGGAGTACCTGGGGCTCCTGCAGGCGCGTGAGCAGTCGGCCAACTCGGAGCTCAAGGTCCAGTTCGACGCGGCCCTGAACAACTCCAACGCCAGGATCGCGACCCTCCAGGCCGACCGCGACCGCCTGATCTCTGGCACCGGCGAGGGCGGGTCGGCGGCGGAGGCCATGGAATCGATCGACGGGCGGTACAACGAGGCGGCCCAGACGATGCAGATCGTCAGCGCGCAGTTGCAGGGGGCCCGCCAGCAGGTGGAGATCGCCGAGGTCCGGCGGGCCACGATGCTGGCGGCCAAGGAGGCTCCGGGCGGGATCAACTACCCGGACATGACGCGGGCGATGGTGGACCAGAACCCGCTGGTGGCCAACGCCCGCCAGGTGATCGACGCGATCAAGACCGAGATCCGGGTGATGCAGGAGCGGCAGGTGGGCGAGGCGCACCGGGACTGGCAGAACATGCAGAACCGCCTGCGGGCGGCCGAGCAGAACCTGGCGGACATCCGCGAGCGCGAGCTGCTGTCGATGTTCAACGCGCAGCTGGACGAGTTGCAGACGACGATCCTGTCGATCCAGCAGTCCCGCGAGAAGCTCGAGACGCAGCGCTCGGAACTCAGCCTGCGCCTGCAGGACCTGCTCTCGAGCCAGCGCAAGATCCAGGACATGGAGACCAACATCAACCGATTGATCGAGAGCCGCAACGAGATCCAGACCGATCTCGAGAATCTGGAGGCATTCATCCGCCAGAGCACGCGTGCGCCGGACCAGGGCATCGGGCGCGTCCGCGTGCTGTCTCCGGAGCGCAAGCCCGATGAGTTGACCTTCCCCAAACTGCGGATGATGGGTCCCCTCGGGGTGATCCTGGTGGTGGGCGCGGTTGGCGGCGTGCTGTTCCTGCGGGAGATTCTGGACCAGCGCGTCAAGAGCCCGCAGGACATCGGCATGATCCCGCGGACCCGCGTCGTGGGCATCATCCCCCACGCCTCCGAGGATCCGACCAATCCCAAGCGGATGGAGACGGCCTTCCGCGACAAGCCCAAGGGCGTCGTGGCCGAGTACATCCGCCAGGTCCGCGCTCCGCTCGCCAAGCGTCTGGCCCAGACCGACGCGCGCACCGTGCTGTTCGTCCCCGGCATGCCCGGCTCGGGCGCGACCTCCATCGTCTCCAACATGGGCTTCTCGATGGCGGCGATGGAGAAGCAAACGCTGATCATCGACGCCAACTTCCGGCGACCCGCCCAGCACAAGGTCTTCGACCTGCCCGAGACGCCGGGGCTCGCCGACGTGCTGGCGGGCAAGGTCTCGCTCGACGACGCGGCCAAGGCCACCGAGACGCCCCACCTGTTCGTCCTCACGGTCGGCTCGCTCGAAGAGCGCGTGTATGAGCGCCTCGCGGGGCACGCGATGGCGCGCCTGCTGGCCGAGGCCAAGACCAAGTTCGAGGTCATCCTGCTGGACACGGCCCCGGCCATGGTCGCGGGCGACGCGGTGGCCCTGGCGGCCCACTGCGACGCGAGCATCCTGGTCGTCCGGGCGATGGGCGAGAAGCGCGGGCTCGTGGCCCGGCTCCGCAACGAACTCTCCGACACCAAGGGCGAGTTCCTGGGCGTGCTCGTCAACGCGGTGCGCTCGGCGGCGGGCGGGTACATCCGCAAGAACATCGCCGCGACGCACGGGTATCAGTCGGCGGCGTGATCGCGGTCGGCGGGTGGTCGGTCGGAGGCTCAAGGGGCAACCGACCGGCCAATGATTGCGTCCGAATCGGGTCCGCCCGCGAGCAGACGCGCCGGAGCCTTGACCGAAGCCTTGAGGAGAGCCTTCCATGCCTGCCGCGTCCAAGCGTCCGCTCAACATCCTGATCAGCGGCGGGGCGGGCTTCATCGGCTCGCACCTGGCCGACCTGCTGCTGGCCCGCGGCGACGTGGTCACGGTGATCGACGACCTGTCGACGGGTCGGCGCGACAACCTGCCCGAACGGCACGAGCGGCTGCGGTTCATCGAGGCCGACCTGGCCGACACGCTGCGAATCCTGGGGCCGGGCGAGAAGTTCGACCAGATCTATCACCTGGCGGCGGCGGTGGGCGTGCAGCTGGTGATGGAGGACCCCGTGCACACGATCGAGACCAACGTCGACGGGACGTCCGCGGTGCTGCACTTCGCCAGAAGCCGGACCAGGCCCGACTGCCCGCACGGCATCCCGACTCTGGTGGCCTCGACCAGCGAGGTGTACGGCAAGGGTGTCAAGGTCCCGTTCGCTGAAGACGACGACGTGGTGTATGGCCCGACCACCAAGGCCCGCTGGTCGTACGCCTACAGCAAGGCGATCGATGAGCACCTCGTGCTCGCCTATCACCACCAGCACAAGTTCCCGGGGGTGGTCGCGCGGTTCTTCAACACCGTGGGGCCACGCCAGATCGGGACGTACGGCATGGTCATCCCCCGCTTCGTCGAGTCGGCCATGGCGGGGCGCGACATCGAGGTGTACGGCGACGGGAAGCAGTCGCGGTGCTTCTGCCATGTGAGCGACGTGGCCAACATCCTGCCCAAACTGGTCGAGACACCGGCCTGCCACGGGCGGGTCTTCAACGTGGGGACGGATCAGTCGATCTCGATCATCGATCTGGCGAATCTGGTCATCAAGGTGACCGGCTCCAAGAGCAAGGTTCGGGCCCGGGCGTACGACGACGTGTACCCGCAGGGGTTTGAGGACCTGCGCGAGCGGCGCCCGGACCTGTCGCGGATCGCGGCCGCCGTGGGCTTCAGGCCCACCATCCCGCTGGAGCAGACGATCCGCGACACAATGGTGACGCTGAAGCAGCAGGCGAGCAACGACGCGGCCAGTGGCGCCGCGGGCGATGCGGGCGGAGGAAGCGGGCGGTCATGAGTCCACGCCCGATGCCTCCTGCGACGCGGATGAATCCGCTGGTCGATCCGGGCCTGGCGGTGCAGGACGGGGCGGGGTCGGGCATTGGCATCGCGGGTCGCCTGAGCGATCTGGAGATACGGACCCAGAGTCTGCAGGACCAGCAACGCGAGATCGCCCGAGAGGCCGGGGTCGATCTGGCGAGCACGACGACGGGCACGGCGGCGGTTCCCAACGACGCGCTGAGCGAAGTCGGGGCCGAGATCACGTCCCGCCTCGCGGTGTTCCACGGCTACATGGGCGTGCTGATGCTCGCCTTCGTCGTCACGCTGCTGGTGACGCCGATCATGCGGCGGCTGGCGGTGGCCAACGGCGTGCTGGACCGCCCGTCGGACCCCCGCAAGATCCACCGCGCGCCGGTGCCCTACCTGGGCGGCGTGGCCGTGTTCCTGGGCATCTTCGCGGGCATCGCGTTCAGTTATCTGGCCGCGGCGTTCCCGGCCCTGGTCGATTTCCACACCAGCACGCACCTTGAGATGGGATTGCGGCACCAGATGGTCCCGCTGTCGATCCTGCTGGGCATCTTCATCATCATGCTCGTCGGGCTGCTCGACGACGTCGTGGGCATCAGCCCGCGGATCAAGGTGGCGGGGCAGTTGATCGCGGCCGCCGCGCTGGCGTACCAGGACGTGGGCGTCAAGGTGGCCCAGGGCGTTCTGCAGCCGACGCTGGGGGTGCTGCTGAACAACCAGGAACTGACCTGGACGATCGACCTGGGCACGACGCTGCCGCTGCTGGGATCGTCGATCCAGGTGGACATCATCTACTGGTCGGGCACCGCGGTCATCGCCATCTTCGTGCTCGGCGCCTGCAACGCCAGCAACCTGATCGACGGGCTGGACGGGCTGGCCTCAGGCGTGACGGCCATCGCCAACGTGGGGCTGCTGGTGGTCGCGCTGGGGATGGCGCTGGCTGACGACGGGCCGCGTGATGCACAGCGGATCGTGCTGTGCATGGCGGTTCTGGGCGCTTGCCTTGGCTTCCTGCCGCACAACTTCAACCCGGCCAGCATCTTCCTGGGGGACGCCGGGTCGCTGATGCTGGGGTTCTGCACGATCGTCGTGGTCTTGACGCTGGGCGACACGGGGCGGACGGATTTGGTGATGGCCGGGCTGATCATCTACGCGATCCCGATCATCGACACCGTGCTGGCGATCGTGCGAAGAAAGCTGGCCGGCAAGAGCATCTCCGATCCGGATTCCAACCATCTGCACCACATGCTCAAGCGGTCGCTGGGGGTCAAGCGGGCGGTGTTCACGCTGTATGGGTTGGGGGCGACGTTCGCCGGGCTCGGCATCTGGATGGCCAGCGGGCGGGCCCGCGTCACGTACTCACTCGCCCTGATCTTCGCGGCGTACATCGCGGTGACCGCGATCAAGATCGCGCGCAAGGCCGCGACCGATGCGCACGTGCTGGAGATCGACCAGCGACGGGCCGAGCGGGCGAAGGTGGAGCAGGCGCGGCGGGGCAAGGCGACCAGCCGGGCCAAGCCGGGGAAGCCGGCACCCAAGGCGACGCCGGCGGCCAAGGCGAGCGGCGAAGCACCAGAGCCACGTGCGTGAGCACGCGGAGTGCGTCCGCATTCTCCGGATGCCGCCTGCTCGCCACACGGACGCCGCCATGGCTCAAGATGTGGTCCACGAGACGGCGGAACCGCGCCGGCCGCTCCGAGCCGCGGCTGGTCGCACGACACGCGCCACCGAGATGATTGCTGCGATAGGCGGGAACTTCGCGTGCTCACGCGCGCGACCCGGACCGGGCGAACAATCGCCCGTGAGCAACCCCCCCACCGCCGCCGACCCACCCATCCGCGGCATGTGCCATATCTTCCTGGCGTTTGATGTGGCGACCTCGGTGGACCTGACCATCGCCGCTGGACTCTTGAGCAACCAGGCGACTCGCCCCAACGTGAGCGCTCGGTTCCGCGCTCCCGAGTTCATCGCCTACGAACCCGCACCGCTGCGTGTCACCCAGGCGTGCGGGGCGATCAACGTGGGCGCGTGGGGCGTGCAGCCCTCCGTTGACATCACGGTGTTCGACTTTGGCGCGGCCTCGGTCGAGTATCACATCCCGCTGGACGGCCCGCTGTCGGGCCTGGCGACGCTCAGCGACTTGCTGGCCACGCACGCCGGAATCCGTGAGGACGCACGCGCCCGCCTGGCGACGCTCGTGCAGACGATCACGCCCGCGCTCCAGCGACCGAGCCTTTCCGAGGCGATCGAGGATTACGCCGTCTTCGCGCTGGACCCCGCGTCGGTCACCGGCGACCCGGATGCCGCGCTGCTCGCCCACGCCCCCACGATCGCCCGCATCTTCCGCGGCGGGGACTCGCTCTCGGACCAGGAGGTCAAGGACGCCACGGGCGCGCGGCTCTCGTTCACCCGGCGTGATGCCGCGGTCGTCGATTGGTCCGCGGCGGTCGTGATCGACGCGGACCCGGCCGACGTGCTGACGATCCTCGAGTTCGCCAACATCGAACTGCTGGAGATGCGCCTGCTCGACGATCGGCTCGACCGCACGTTGGCGGTGTTCTATGAGACCTTCAGTCGCCGGCACTGGTGGCGCCGGATTCTGTCGGGCGGGAGCAGGGACCTGCGGCGACTGGCCGCCATGCAGACCGACGCGGCCCTGATGTTCGAGGGCGTGAACAACGCGATCAAACTCGTGGGCGACCAGTACCTGGCCCGCCTGTATCGCGCGGCGTCAGCGCGGATGGGCGTGCCCGAGTGGCAGACCAGCGTTCGCCGCAAACTCGCGACGCTTGAGAGCATCCACTCCAAGGTCGCCGACCACGGGGCGGCCTTCCGCATGGAAGCCCTCGAGTGGACGATCGTGATCTTGATCCTGTTCGAGGTGGTGATGAGCCTGGTGCGGGGGTGATCCACCGCGTGCTCACGCGTGCGGCTCGGGGTCACTTCGGCGGCTTGCCTCCCAGCGGCGGGCGGATGGGGCGTCCCGGCTCCGGGCGGCCCGGAGAGCCGGGCGGCACGATGCTCAGGTGGCGATACGTCGCCTCGCGCACCACGCGCCATGTGCGTCCTTCGTCCTCGGATTCCTCGCTCACATGGTCGAGATTGCCGTCGCGCCGCTGCTCGATCGTGCTCCGCTGCATGATCCGCTGCCCGCGGTCGGTGTGGATCTCGCCGTCGAGTTCGAGTTCGGCCCGGTAGGCGTGTCCGGTGGACTCGATCACGTTGCCGTCGGAGTCGATGCCGACCTGACGCCAGGATTCGAGGAACTCGTCCCAGAACAAGACAGCGGTGCCGGTGGACCCGTCGTCGCCCCGCCACTCGCGGATGAGGGCGCGGTCGTCGTGGGCGGGGTGGATGCTGGTGGAAGCGACACGGCGCCCACGCTCGTCGAGAACCTCCCACTCGCCGAGCAGGAACTCGACCTCGTCGAGCGGGCCGCGCGAGGGGCGGGTGATCGGGGCGGGCGGAACAACGGGCGGGCGGCGGTCGACCATCAGACTCGCCCATCGGGCGTCGTCATGGAGCGGGAAGAGGTCGTGGTCGGCCTGCATCTGCTCGCGGTCGTCGAAGCCGGCGTCGAGGGCGTCGTTGAGGGCCTCGAACGCGCGGTCGGCGTTGCCGAGCACGGCGTGGGCGCAGCCCAGGTTGTAGAGCGCCACGCTCCGATACTCATCGAACCCCGCGGCCTCCTCGTGAGCGGGCACGGCCCGGCGATACTGCCCGTCGGCGTGCAGGGCGTACGCGAGACGGAAGTGGTACTCGCCGTTGTCGGGATCTTCGCGACACAGCACGCGGTAGAAGTTGGCGGCTTCGGCCCAGCGCTGGGCCTGCCAAGCCGCGTCCGCCATCGCCGGCGTGACCGCTGGCTGAGCCAGCTGGGGCACCGCATCCGGCTGGTTGCCCGAGAGCGGGCTGACGGGCGTGGTTCCGGCGGGCTGAGCCAGGGTCATGCCCGCGCCCGCACCCACGGCGATGACGCCGAGCAGAGCCGCAGCGCGGGATCGGAAGGGATTCAATCGGGGACTGATGGACATGGCTGGCCTCTCGTGGAATGCCGGGTGCGCCCGGATCGTACGTCCCTACTGTGCCACAACCGCCCGGAGAAGCCAATGCTTGACACGGTGTTTCTGCGATCGCAGTGGGACAGAGCGCTGGGGTATGACGCGTATGTGGCGACCGGGTCGCCCGCCCACCAGCCGCGGTGGCGCGACATGGAAACGCGCATCCCACTTACCTCGCCCCAGAAGGCCCTGCTGGCCGGGTTCGTGCGCCCTGTCAATGTGCTGGTCACCTCGGGCACCTGGTGCGGGGACTGCGTGGCCCAGTGCCCGATGTTCCGAGCGATGGAGCGGGCCAACCCGGACAAGATCGGGCTGCGGTTTGTGGACCGGGATGTTCACGCGGAACTGCGCGACCGCGTCGAGATCTGCGGGGGGCACCGCGTGCCCGTCTTCATCTTCATGAACGAGGACTTCGAGTTCATCTCGCTGATGGGCGATCGGTCGCTGACGCGGTACCGGGCGCTGGCGGCCAAGCAGCTCGGGCCGTCGTGCCCCGTCCCGGGGGCGCCCATCCCCGCCGATGAGCTTGCGGGGACGATCCAGGACTGGGTGGATGAACTCGAGCGCGTCCACCTGGTGTGTCGGCTGTCGCCGCGGCTTCGAGAGAAGCACCGGGACTGAACCGAGAGACCGCGCCGCAGAGGCGAGGGGAATCACGGCGGAGGCGCACAGGAAGGCGAGGGATTGAGGCCCGCGTCACTTTGCCACTTTGCCACTTCGTATCCCGCCCCCTGCGCGTCGTCGGCGAGTCCCTTCTTCGATTCAGAGCGAGCGCTCGATCTCCTCGACGATCGCGTGCAGGACCAGCATGTGGACCTCCTGGACCCGGTCCGATGTCGCCCCGGGGGCGATCCACTGGTGCCCGCAGCGGCCCAGCAGTTCCCCGCCGCCCTTGCCCAAGAGAGCGACCGTCGTGAGGCCCAGTTCGCGCCCGGCCTCCACCGCCCGCACGATGCTCGGACTCTTCCCGCTGGTCGAGAGCACGACCAGAACATCGCCCCGCCTGCCCAGCGCCCGCACCCAGCGAGAGAAGACGTGCTCGTACCCATAGT
>CAZHKB010000016.1:0-17587 GCA_964533405.1 uncultured Phycisphaeraceae bacterium
GGTGTTTGGGGTGGACCTTGGCGAGCAGGTTGTGGATTTGGAGGTGGGGGAGTTTGGGCTGCTGTGCGGGCGAGCGGGTGTGGAGTGGGAGCCGGCGGCGCGGCAGGCGCGGGTGCGCGTGCGTCGGATCGAGGGGAGCAAGGTGCTGGTTCGGGCGGTGGGGCAGGCGGAGGTGGTGAGCGGGCCGTCGGCGACGACGAAGCGCGGGGAGCGAGCGGAGATCAGGCCATTGTTTGATCCGACCGCGCTGCTGGCGCCGAGCGTGTTTCCGGTGCGGGTGTATTTCGATGGGGATTCGGCCCAAGGGTGCGACGTTCTGGCGACGCATGTGGCGACGGGGGCGGTGCAGCGGGTGACGGCGGACGACATGGGGATCGCGAACCTGGAGTTGCATGAGGGCGGTGCATGGCGAGTGGAGTATCACCGGGTGAGGGCTGCGGGGGATGAGGACCAAGAGGCGTTGTGGGTGGTGTACTCGGCGACGCTGAGCTTTGAGATGGTGGGGGGTGTGCGGTGAGGGCGTGGGCGGCTGGGGCCGCGATGAGGATGGCGTTGCTGGTGGGTGCTGGTGGTGTGTTTGCGTGCCCGGCGGCGAGCGGCCAGACGTGGGAGAGCCTGGGGCCGGCGCCGACCAGTGTGTCGGGGGGGTCGGCCGGGCGTGTGTCGGCGGTGGCGGCGTCGGCGACCGATGCGGACCTGTATTACGTCGGCGCGGCGGACGGCGGGGTTTGGCGGACGACGGATGGGGGGGTGAGTTGGGAGGCGTTGTCGGATGGCGCGCCGTCGTCGGCGATGGGGGCGCTCGAGATCGATCCATTCGACCCGGCGATTGTGTACGCGGGGACGGGCGAGGCGAACTTCGCGAACCATTCGAGGGCCGGCGTGGGGTTCCTGAGGTCGCTGGATGGCGGGCAGACGTGGCAGGTGTGGGGCGTGACGGAGTTCGCGGGTCGGTGCTTCTCGCGGATTGCGTGCGACCCTGTGAATGTCGGCGTGCTGTACGCCTCGACCACTCGGGCCGGGGGGTTCCCTGAGCTGGCGGCGGCCAAGGGGCATCCGGGTGCGACCGGGCCGCTGGGCGTGTGGCGGTCGGTGGATCGCGGGCAGACGTGGACGAGGCTGCCGGGTCTGCCGGACAGGTCGGTGACGGACCTGGTGATGGACCCGTTGGCGGTGACGACGCTGTATGCGGCGGTGGGGCACATCTTTGGTGATGCGGGCAATGGGATTTACAAGTCGGTGGATTCCGGGCAGACGTGGGTGAAGCTGGCGACGGGGCTGCCCGCGGCGCCGGGGCGGATCTCGCTGTCGATTTCGCCGAGCAATCCGCTGATTCTGGCGGCGCTCGTGGCGAATCCGTCGACTGCGACGGGCGGCGGGGCGTCGGCGGTGGGCGGGTTCAGGTCGGTCGATGGCGGGCAGACGTGGGCGCCCAACGGGAGCGTGAATCAGGCGACGTATGGGTGGTATCTGAATGTGGTGTCGATCAAGCCGGATGAGCCGGGGACGGTGTTTTATGGTGGGTTGGACCTGTCTCGGCGGGTTGGCACGGTGAGCACGAACGTGACGCCGCCGCACGTGGACATGCATGTGATCGAGTGGGATGCTGCGGGGCGGCTGCTGTCGGGGGATGACGGCGGGCTGCACCGTTCGACGGACCTGGGGGCGTCGTGGACGAACCTGAACATCGGGCTGAGCACGATCCAGTTTTACGCGGGGCTGAGCACGCATCCGACGAATGCGGAGTTTTTTCTGGGCGGTATGCAGGACAACGGCAGCGGTCGGCGGAACGTCGCGGGCACGCAGGCGTGGACGCATGTGACGGGCGGGGACGGCGGGTGGACGCTGGCGGGCGGGACCGCGGCGTCTCCCACCTTCTTCACCGAGTCGCAGGGGACGGGCAACCTGTATCGCTCGACCAACGGGGGGCAGTCGTTCTCGAACGCGGGGAGCGGGCTCTCCGGGCGGAACTGTTTCTTGCCGCCTTATGTGGTTGATCCCTCCAATCCGCAGCGGCTGCTGTACGCGACGGAGCGGGTGTTCCAGAGCACGAACGGCGGGACGCAGTGGGCGGGGCTGAGCCCGGACCTGACCAATGGCGGGTCGGCGGCGATCCGGGCGTTGGCGATCGCGCCGTCGGATGGGCAGCGGGTGTACGCGGCGACGAATGACGGGAAGGTGCTGGTGTCGAGCGATGGGGGGGCGGCGTTTACGACGGTGATGACGGGGCATCCGGGTTGGCCGCGGGTGACGAAGGAGCTGACGGTTCACCCGATGGAGCCCGGGACGGTGTACCTGTCGACGGCGTTTTATGGTGAGCAGCAGGTGAGGCGGAGCGTGGATGCGGGGCAGAACTGGGAGACGCTGGATGGGGACTTGCCGGATGTGCCCGTGAACGTGATCGCGGTGGATGGGCGGTGCTCGACGGCGGTGCTGTATGCGGGGACGGAGGCGGGGGTGTATCGGTCGATCAATGACGGGAAGAACTGGTACCGGTTTGGGGAGTTCCCGCATGTGCCGGTGATTGATCTGGTGCTGGAGGCGGGGCGTGACCGTCTGGTGGCGGGGACGCAGGGGCGTGGGGCGTGGCGGGTGGCGATTGACTCGCTGCCGAGCACCGGGTGCTGGTGCCTGGCGGACCTGAATGGGGATGGCCGGCAGAACAACGACGATTTCTTCTGGTACCTGGCGAACTTCGCGGCGGGGAACCTGGCGGTGGCGGATGTGACGACGACGGCGTTACCGGGGTCCGCGGGTTTCGGGGTGGCGAACGGCGTGCTGACGAATGATGACTTTTTCTATTACATGCAGGTGTTCGCGGCGGGGTGTTGAGGGAGAGGTGTCGAGGTCGGGGGAAACGGGCGAAGGGGTGGATCTCCGACGCGAGGCTTGACCGCCGATCCCGTCGGGGTCGCGTGTGTTCGATCCCCCGTGGGTTTGGCGGTGCTCAACCCCCGGCGACGGGCTTTGCGGCCGTTGGGGCTGAGGAGGCCGCAAGCTCGGGCCAAGGGTTTGGGAACATTGGGGTCGATGATGCGTATCTCCATCGCACGGTGTCGGAGGGCGACCGCGCGTGGGTCGGGTGGCGCGGTGGGCGGCCCTTCACGAGATGGTGGGCGGCGAGAGTCCGCGTGCGGCCTGAAGTCGGCGTGAGCCGGGGCGCTGGTGCAAGCCGGGGCCACTCGCGAGTGATCGCGGGACGGGGCGGCAGTGAGCCGGGCGACGCTTGAAAGTGGATAGGCGGGCGTTGCGGGCACTTTGGTGCCACTTGCCTGCTTGTGTCCCGGGCGTCTGGGTGGTAGACTGAGGCGCATGTTCGGCACGGCGTGCCCGGGAGGACCGGGAGAGCGAGTGTGCCAGAACGCACGGGTCGCCGCCGTGTGGTACCCTGCTTCCCTCGCGGAGCGGGTCCACGAGGCCGAGCCGACTCGACAACCAGGGCCTGCCGTGGTCGGTAACGGGCGTAAGTCCGGAGCCAGCATCCACAAGCGTCCGAGCGCGAGGCTCGGGTGCGGCGAGCGGGTCCAGCACGAAAAGGAAGCATGTTCCCAGAGCGAAGTTCGGCATTGGCATCGTCCGTTCGCAGCCTGCTTGCGGGGCTGTGTTCGTTGGGCAGGCCGATTCGTGGTTGTGGTGGGTTTGAGGATGGGAATCGTGGGATTGGGTCTGAGAGTTGGAGCCGAGTGATCGGCTGAGTCAGTTTGGGCGGCGCGAGCCAGGCCGCCGGTTGAAGAGGTCGGCGAACAGAGGTTCGTCGACGAGTGGTTGAGGAGTCCTGAATCCCGGGTTGTTCCGGGCTTTGAATCGCAGGAGCGCCGCCATGAGCATCCGTCACCGCACCCGTCAGGTCGACCGCCCATACGTTCGTCAGAGTCGCGCCACCCGGGAAGTTCATGGGCGGGAGGGTCACGGGCCGGCGGCCCGCCTCGCGGGACTGGCGGGGTTGGGGGCAGGGGGCTGGGCGACGCCGGCGCGTGCGTCGGTGGACCGGCTTGAGCCGCGGCAGATGCTGTTCTCGCTGACGATCACGCCCGACCTTGCGGGTCCGGACGGGATCGGGACGATCGAGACGACGTTCGGGTACACGATCCCGATTCTGTTGACGCAAGAGCAGGTCGGGACTGCGGACCCCGAGACGCCGGTGGAGAACTTCGCGGATGAGCCGCTGGGTGGCATCGGCTCGGGTCGGATCTTCGATGAGGAGGGGTTGGTCGTGTTCCACACGATCAACAACCCCGGGGCCAACTTCCGGATCGTGGCGGACCTGGATAACGAGGGCCAGGTGGTGCAGGGGACCGAGCGGATCCAGGCGAGGCCTGCGAATGGTCAGTCGTATCGGTTCCGGTTCCTGGCGGACCCCGCGGGCCCGCCGAACGGGCAGCGGCTGGCGGTGACGCAGGTGACGCTGACGTTCGGGGCGGTGGTGAACAGCAACCAGGGAATCACGCCCGAGGACACGATCGTGCGCCTGCGTCTGGGTGGGCAGGTCGTTGCGGAGTTCGACACGTTCGCGGAGATGCAGGCGGCGAAGATCGCAGGCAACCCGAACAACGGGGTGGGGGCGTACCAGTTCACGACGGGCGATGCGCTGTTCCCGGCGTTCGACGAGATCGAGATCATCAGCACGGCGTCGGGCAATCCGGGGTACGAGATCGACGACGTGACGTGGACGGTTCCGCCGGGCAACTTCACGTCGCTGGTGGAGTCGCGGATCTTCGGGGCGTCGATCAGCTTCAGCGGTCCGGTGGGCGCGAGCGTGCAGATCCTTGATCTGTACGGTCGGGACATGCTCAACACGATGGCTCTGGGGAAGGTCGGGGACGTGCAGGTGTCGCAGGTGGACCCGGACGACAACGGGATCCCGAACTTCAACGACGGCATCGGGCAAATCCGGTTCTCCGGCACGGACACGAGGTCGCTGTTCCGGATGTTCGGAGGTGAGATCGAAGAAGGGTACTCGGACGGCGCGTTCTGGGTGGAGGGTCCGTTCGGCGGCGGTCGGCCGGGTGACGTGCCGGAGCCCGCGGACGACACGGGGTACTACAACCTGACGCTGCCGGAATCGTTCGAGGGGTTGTACGGCGAGTTCGAGTCGGCGGGCTTCGGGTTTGCGGCGACGGGCGAAGACGGGGGCACGGGGCTGCCGCCGCAGGGCGGTTCGGTGCTGATCGGATCGCCGGTGTTCCGTCCGCTGAGCAACTACCAGCCGCAGGGGATTCCGTTCGGCGGGGGAGCGATCCTTCCGTTCCAGCCGGACGCGAGCCTGAATCCGAACCAGGGGTTGTTCAACCTGGACGGATCGTCGATGGGGTCGATCAACATCCACGGCGCGGTGTTCGGGTCTTCGCGATTCGAGGGGGCGGTGGAGTCGATCAACCTGGGCACGCTGTTTGGATCGATCACGGTGGAGGGCGATCTGGGCGACTTGTGGGTGGCGACGGACGCGGGGCTGTGGGCGGTGGACATCGACTTCCCGACGCCGCCGGACGATCCCGCGCAGAAGACGGGCGGTCAGCTGGTGGTGGGTCGGACGCTGGGCAATGTGTCGATCGGCGGTCGTTCGGCGCTGGACATCACGGTGATCGGGGACGTGTCGAACCCGCAGCAGCGTCCGCCGCTGGACCAGTTCGTTCACAGGGAGCGTGAGGTGCAGTTCGGGATCGATGAGAACGCGGACTACTCGGTCCCGGACTTCATCGCGGATTACTTCGACTTCAACCTGTCGTTCGACCCGGTGTTCTTTGGCACGGACGTGTTCCGCAACGACACGATCGCGGCGGCGGAGTGGATCGGCAACACGGGCTCTTCGGTGCGCGTGGACGGCGATCTGGGCTTTGGCGATCCGGCGGTGAACTCTTCGGACCCGGGGGACGTGTTCGCGTTCGCGGTGGATGGTCGCGGGCAGGTGGTGATCGAGTCGGGGCCGGTGGGGTTCTTCCCGCCGTCGCCGGGGCTGACGATCCGGATCGTGGACCAGAATGGGAACACGGTGGCGGCGAACAACCAATCGCGTTTCAACGGCGACCCGCGGGTGATCTTCACCCCGAACGCGCCTGGGGTGTACTACGCGATCATCCAGAGCCCGGACTCGAACGACGTGGACACGGAGCTGGGCGATTTCTACTCGGTGCTGTTCACGGGGCTGGCGCCCACGACGTTCGGGAACTACTTCTCGGGCGCGGGCTCGGGCGGCGTGGTGGATGACGCGACGAGCACGATCAACCTGCTGTCGGGCAACCTCGGTTTCTTCCGCTCGGGCATGGCGTTCCTGAACGGCGGCGGTCAGGAGGGCAACCCGACGGACCTGACCAACTCCGACGACGATCTTGAGGTTCTGCTGACGACGCGCTCGATCTCGCTGAGCGTGGCCAAGGGCGACCTGTTCACGTTCATGACCGGCTCGGACATCCAGGGCGCGGACCTGTCGGCGCTGTCGACGATCTTCGTCTCGGGGAACCTGGGCGCGTTCATCACCGGGCAGAGCACGGCGGTGGGGCTGGGGTCCGAGGTCGGCGACATCGAGGCGGTGAGCCTCGAGGTCGGCGGGAGCGTGGGCCTGGTGGACATTCGGGGCTCGGTGGGCGAGTCGTGGGACGGCGGAGCGATCCAGTCACCGCGGTCCCTGGTGGGCCTGCGGTTCCGGACGGGCACGTCGGGCGTGGGCGGTGACGTGGGTGTGTTCCGCGTGGGCGACGACATCTGGGGCCCGAACACGACCATCGAGATCGCGCCGGGCTCGACAATGGGGGCGTTCCTGGTCTCGCAGGACAATACCCCGGGCGACCCGGAGTTCCGCGGGATCTACGGCAGCGTGCCGCGGACGGGGTTCTTCACGACGGGCTTGGGCTCGGACGTGCGTTTCGTGGACATCCCGAACATCGATCTGATCGGCGGGGTGAACTCTGGGATCACGCTGCGCGCGGGCGTTCCGGTGGAGATCATCGACGACGGCGGCGCGACGATCCGGATCTCGGTGACGGGTGGCGCGGCCGGGATCCCGGTCGGGTTCCTGCGTTTCATCCCGATCGACGGCTCGGAGGGCGTGGCGCTGGGCCGGATCGACAACCTGGACTTGAGCGGTCGCGATCTGCTGATCGAGACGCTGGGGACGGCGACGGACGGTCGCGTGTCGATCGGCGTGATCAACGTGATCGGGGCCGATGCGGGCTCGACGATCACGATCAGCGGGCAGATCGAGGTTGACATCTGGCAGATCATCCAGAGCGGCGGCGGCGCGTTCGACGCGTACATCAACCAGACGCCCAACGGCGACATCGTGGCGATGGACGTTGTGGGGATCAACCGGATCGACATCACGACGGGCAACCTTGGGCGGACGGAGATGCCGGCCTGGGGACCCAGGCTGATCGGGCCGAATCTTGGGTTGGCCCAGGGCGCGGCGCCCGAGGTCGGAGAGGCGCTGGGCGTGAACGCGGCGGCGATGGACCCCAACTGGGGCGGCGGGATCTTCCGGCCCTCGACGGAGACCGGCACGAACGGCGGCACGGCGTTCCTGGACGACATCGGCGCACCGTTCGACGGGTACTTGGACGGCGTGGTGGTCCGCTCGGGGAGCGTGGCGTCGATCCGCGTGGGCGGGATGGTGGGGGACGTGATCCTGCAGGGCGACGCGTCCGCGGTGATCACGGAGCTGGTGGTCAACAACGACAACTTCACGCCCATCGGCGCGTTCCACGGGATCGTGGGCTCGATCTACGCCCCGAACATCAATCGGATCGAGGTGGGTGACGGGCTGCGCGGCGACCGGTACAACCCGTTCACCAGCGGCGCGATCATGGCCGACAACCAGATCATCGAGGTGACCGCGGGCGAGACGAGCCTGCGCGAGTCGAACATCGAGGGGCGGATCTGGGCGGCCAACGTGGCCAACTCGATCAACCCGATCGGGACGCCGGCGGTGGGTCGCATCTTCGTCAACGGCGGTGATTACATCGACGCATCGATCGGCGCGGGCCTGCTGGACGGCTTCTGGCTGTCGATCCTGTACGACGACACGCAGATCCTGACGGGCACCGTGGACCGGGTGACGGGCCAGGGGGCCAACTTCTTCCGGTCGGAGGTGACAGCGAATGTGATCAACGAGCTGACGCTGACCAACGGGTACTTTGACGCTTCGGACTACAACGCGCAGACCGCCGCGGGCACGATCACGGCGCTGGGCTATCGCAACTCGACGCTGACCGGGACGAACCTCGAGTACCGTCCGTCGATCATCCTGGTGGGCGGCGATCTGGGGTCGATCCAGACGCAGACGGCCACGGGCGACATCCGCGACACGCTCGTGGACGTGGTGGGCTCGATCACCACCGGGATCACCGCGGGGTTCATCACGCGGTCCGAGTTCCAGGTGGACAACGAGATCCCGGCGTTGACGATCGCGGACTCGATCCGGGGGTCCAAGTTCGTCTTCGGTCGACTGGTCTCCGCGGTCATCACCGATTCGATCCGCCACTCGGAGTTCCGCGGCAACCAGCTGCTGTCGATCACCGCGGGCGATTCGATCACGAACTCGGCGTTCACGGCGTCGGGGCCCAATGGTCGGATCGACCTGATCTCGGCGATCAACCAGATCTCGGGGTCGTTCACGGCGTCGGGCCCGATCGCGTCGATCACGACGGTCACGGGCGACATCGACGCGAGCATCAAGACGACGACGCGGCGCGGCACGGTGGGCACGCTGTCGGCGGGGCGTGACCTGATCCTGGAGTCGGACATCAGCCGCGGGATCTCGACGCTGTCGGCGGGGCGTCACATCGGTTCGCAGAGCGATCCGAGCGTGATCCGCCTGCGCGGGAGCCTGACGACGCTGACGGCGCCCAACGGGCAGCTGTACTCGGACGTGCGGATCGGCCAGGACTTGACGGGCGTGGCGACGCTGGGGCGGGCGACCAATCTGGCGTCGAGCAACCTGGTGGGCACGGGCTCGATCATCGCGTTCGGGCGGATCGCGTCGGTGGTCGTCAACGGCGACTTCGGCGGGTCGATCCTGTCGTACACCGGCGGCATCGGCTCGGTGGCGATCAACAACGGTTCGTTCCTGCGTGGAACGGCCTCGACGCCCAACACGATCGCGGCGTATGACGGGGACATCACCTCGCTGGTCATCACCGCGGGCAACCTGTACGGCGACGTGTACGCCGACTATGACCTGGTGAATCTGCGGGTGGTGGCGAGCGTGGACGGCGTGTTTGGCGACATCGGCATCAACCCGCAGCGTTCGGCGAGCTCCGCGTATGACGCGTTCCGCAATCAGCTGCCGGTGGGCGTGGCGGTGTCGTCTGCGGTGCAGGGCCCGACGGTGTCGGCGGGTCGCAACATCATCAACGTGGCGGTGACGGGCGGGGCGGTCTTTGAGTCCGGGTTCTACGCCGGGCGGACTATCCAGACGATCACGATCGCGGGCGCGGTGCGCAACGACAACCCGACGAGCGGGTACGGGTCGTCCTTCGCGGCGGGCGACACGGTGTCGAGCCTGGTGATCGGCGGGCAGGCGCGAGACGTGATCGTCGCCGGCGGCGTGCTGGACTGGGGCTCTGACAACCGTCCGGGCGGCGTCGGGGCGGCGTCGGACATCGTCAAGGCCGGTACGGTCGGGTCGGTCGTCATCGGCGGCGACGGGACCAACGTGCTGGTGCTCTCGGGCGTGCAGGCGGGCGCCGACGGGGTGTACAACACCAGCGACGACGTGACGGCGCTGGGCTCGTCGACGATCAACGCGTTCTCGATCGGCGGCGTGGCGACCAACGTGACGCTCCGCAGCGACATCGTGTTCTCCAATCCGCAGGCGGGGGTGATCGCCAGCGGCGGCGGGCTGCGGACCGACGACCCGCTGACGGCCAAGAAGAGCCCGGCTGGCGTCGAGGTCTCCGGCTCGATCGACTTCGCGCTGGGCCAAGGCAACCGCGGGACGTTCACGTTCAGCGGCCCGGGGCGTGCGTTCTGGAACGCCGCCACGCAGACGCTGAGCCTGGTGAACACCACGCTGGCGTCGTCGGTGGTGCTGACGGCGACGGGCCCGGACCTGACTCTCACCAACATCAACATCGTGACGGCCGACGAGGCCGCGCTGGGCGCGCTCACGATCGTGGGCACGTTGGCGGGCGCGTCGAACGTGGTGGTGGACGGCAACGGGACGAGCTTCACGGCCGATAGGCTGAACACCACGGGTCGGGTCCGTTACGGCGGCAACCTGGGGACGCTGCGGGTCAACTCTGACTTCCTCAAGGGCCAGTTCGAGGCCAAGGACGTCGGGACGGTCTCGATCGGCGGGGCGTTCGGCGACGGGAACACCGCGCTGCGAGGCGAGGCGACGATCTCGGTGACCAACGCGACGTCGATCGACATCGACGGGGCGGACCGCGGCGACATCGTGGTCGCCCGCGAGATCAACCTCATCAATGTTGACGGGGCTGTGCACTCGGCGCTGGTCCGCGTCGGGACGCGGCTTGGGCAGCTGATCGTGGGCTCGCTGACGCGCACCCGCGTGTCGGTGGGCGACTTCCTGGGCGGGTCGGACGCCTCTGGCGGCAACACCGGCGGCAACGTCGGGGTGCAGGCGGTCATCGTTCGCGGCGGGATGTTCGACTCGGCGATCATGGTCGGCGGCGACCTGGGGTCGGACGGCGAGATCGGCGGGCAGCGTCTTGCGGGCGACCGGGTGACCTCCGGGTTCCTGGGCGCGGTGTCGATCGGCGGGGACTTTGAGGAGTCGGACATCGTCGCGGGCCTGCTGCGCGGGCCGGACGGGTTCTTCGGCACGTCCGATGACGCGGTGGCGGCGGGCCGCTCGACGATCGGGAACATCACGATCGCGGGGAGTCGCGTGGGTTCCAACCGGTTCACGGAGTCGTACCGGATCGCGTCGACGGGCACGCTTGGCACGGTGACGATCGGCGGGCTGCCGGGGCGCGACCAGCTGAACTTCGAGATCAACCAGCTGGAGTTCCAGCCGCTGGCGATCCAGGTGGACGACCTGCGGGTCACGCTGCTCAATCAGCAGTTCGTGGCGACGATCCAGTTCAACCAGCCGGTGGACCAGGCGACGCTGGACGCGGCGCTTTCGATCCGCGACGTGCGGAGCGGCGGGAACGTGCAGGTCTTCCTGATCTCCGGCGAGGACTACACGCTCACCTACGACGCCGACACCAACTCGGCGGTGGTGGTCTTCAGCCGCGATGTCACGGAGGCGAACCTGCCCGTGACGCCCGGTCGCCCGGCCCTGGGCGTGTACTCGTTCGTCATTGACGAGGCGAAGCTGCGTGGCAGCCTGACCAGCGCGAGGCTGGACGGCGACGGCGACGGCTTTGCCCGCGGCGAGGACTTCAAGGGTCGCGACATCGTGGGCGACGCCGGCGACAAGCTCAATGACGGCGAGGCGACCGTCGTGGACAACGGAATCATCGTCCACACGGTGGACTTCTACGCCCCGGTGGACCTGGACGTGGTGCTGGACGACACGGCGGCGCCCGACGGGCTGGCCGACATCAACGATCCGTTCATCGTCCGCGGGTTCATCGGCGACCACGCCGACCAGGACACCAACTACTTCCGCTTCGGGGGCGACACCGACGTGTACGCGATCACGCTGCAGGCGGGGCAGATCCTGCGTCTGGGCGGGATGACCGGATCGGCCCAGCAGGCGACGCGCTCGCTGCTGTCGTCCACGGGCACGATCCTCTTCAGCCAGGAGCAGGACAACCTGGGCTTCTGGGTCGGCACGGGCGGCACCTCGGTCACCCGTCTGCTCACGGCCGACGACATCGACCTGTCCACGACCACGTTCCAGGGCGACTTCTACGTCCGGACCTCGGGCGTGTACTACATCGCGATCGGCGACCCGTCCAGTGTCAACAACACCAACACGGTTAACAACACCGCGGTGGTGCCCAACGGCCTGGGCGCGTACACGTTCAGCGTCGAGATCTTCGACGACCTGGACTCGGGCTTTGCGGCCGACACCGACGCGGGCGACGGCACCGCGGTGGTGAACGCCCCGCCGGCATCGTCCTTCACGCAGCCCGGGCAGGTCATCGTGGTGGGCGACTACTCCTTCACGCTCCAGACCGACCCCTTGGGCAGCCCGATCGTGGTCGGGTCCAACTCGCTGGGCGTGACCTCGACCAACGCCAACGGGGTGCAGACCTCGACGATCACGTCCTCCATCGGCCCGGGCGGGCTGGCGGGCGTGCCCAACGAGGTGTTCTCCGACATCGACATCTACCACCTGAACAACCGCGCGGCGATCACGCCCGGCCAGGTCATCCGCGTCACGCTTCGCGTGTCCGAGGCGGGCGGCGATCTCGGGTCCAAGAGCATCAGCCCCACCTTCTTCCCGACGGACCACGCGGGGCGCGTGCACCTGGGCATCTTCGACACGACCAACGCCAACGCGGCCGACGACGGCGAGCTGTACTTCTCGCCCACCGACTTCAGCCCCAACGGCGGCACGCCCAACACCATCATCGCCGACAACGGTTCAACCCAGTACGGGTTCGACGAGAACGGCGACTTCTACGTGCAGTTCGTGGCGGCCGGTCGCCCCGGCGGCGACGGGCAGACCGGCACCAACGACGACACGCCCGCGTCATACGCGGTCTACGTGCAGGGCGCGTTCAACACCGACTACTCGATCCAGGTCGTGACCAACGGCACGGGCGAGCTGGTCAAGAGCACGCAGAACATCTTCCTCGAGACCCGCGGCGGGGAGATCACCTGGCTGCAGACGGGCGGGCTGACCACCGACCTGGACGTGTTCAACCTGGGCGCGCTGGGCTTCACCGGCAGCACGGGCACCGGCGTGGCGGTCAACCAGTTCGTCCTGCAGCGCATCGTGGCCAGCCTTGAGAACGCCTTCGAGAGCCTTGGCCTGGACGTGAACGTCTCGACCAACTCCAACGAGTTCGAGTTCCAGCCCTTCTCCACCATCTTCCTGACCAACTCGGTCGATCCGATCAACCTGACCTTCGACACCGAGTACGGCTACGCCCAGCGGTCCGACCCGCTGAACACCGACCCGGAGGACGAGGGCGTCGTGTTCGTGTCGTCCTTCTCCAGCCTGCAGTTCACCCCCGACGACTCGGGCCTGACGGCCCTGGCCGACGCCCTGACGGCGGCGGTCGGACGGCGGGCCGGCGAGTTGATGGGCCTGCGGATCACGACGGACACGCCCAACACGGGCAACACGTTCGACCTGATGGCGGCCAACTCGCCCGATCGCCTGTTCTATCCCGGCAACGGCGCATCGTGGTCCTACCTCCAGTCGCTCCGCGCCCTGTCCACCAACCAGGACTCGGACCTGAACAACGACTTCATCCTGGGCCTGCAGTCGTCGGCGTCGCTGCTGGAGCGCGTGCTGCTCCGCCAGTAACCTGGGCAGTGTCCCTGGCTGACGGTGACCCTTGGCTTCGACCCCGGCCCGCGAGCGATCGCGGGCCGGTTTCGTCTCGGCGTGGATCGCTTCCCGTTCAATCGAGCCGACCCCGCGCGAGCGGTCGGGCAGGCGCCGGGGGCCTTTGGTGTGATTCACGCTGTGGGCGTGCGGACGGTTGCCCGACCGCTCGCGAGGGTCGGCTCGGTTGATCCGAGAACGTTGTCGCCCGCGATCAGTTGGTGCGGACGACGATCTCCTGGGCGTCGGCTCCGGTGCCCTCCCAGACGCGACCCTCCGAGAGCACCTTGACCACGACGTTCCGGGTGATGCGGGCCCGGCTTCCTTCGGTCGCCCAGACGCGGACGCGGACCGTGTCGCCGTCGCGCACGGCCTCGTAGGTTGTCAGCAGGTAGTCGCCGTCGAGATACTCGAGGCCTTCGCCGGCGTCCTCGTAGAGCGTGCCGGAGGCGCGGCCACTCTCGTCGAGAGCGACCCAGAGCGTGAGCGGGTCGAGCGGCTTCTCGCGGGCGTGCTGGAGGATGGGGCCGGTGGGGAGGATGGTGCCGCCGCGGAGATAGAGGTCGGGCAGGGCGGGGTCGGCTTGGACGAGAGAGAGCGGCTCCCAGATTCCGGTGGGCAGGACCGCGACGCGGTCCATGAGGGGGGCGGTCTGGGCGACGACGAGCAGGGCGTTGCCGAGCAGGAACGAGTTGTCCTCGCCGCGGAGCGCCGGGTCGGTGGGGTCGGCGAAGAAGGTGGGGCGGGCGACGGGCATGCCGGTGGTGGCGGCCTCGTGGAAGAGCGTGTAGAAGTGGGGGAGCAGGATGTAGCGTTGCTCGAGTGCGCGGCGTGCGGTGGCCTCGATTTCGGGGCCGAACGCCCAGGGCTCCTTGTCGATGTTGCCCTTGCCGGTGTGCCCGCGTGCGAAGGGGAAGAGCGCGCCGAAGCCGATCCAGCGCTGGAACATCTCGGGGGAGCCGTTCTCGGCGAAGCCGCCGATGTCTGGCCCGGCGAAGGGCTGGCCCGAGAGCCCCAGGTTGAGGGTCATGGGGATGGAGGCGTCGATGTGGTACCAGTTGGCGGTGTTGTCGCCGGTCCAGGTGGCGCCGTAGCGCTGTCCGCCGATGAAGTTGGCGCGGCTGAGTACGAAGGGTCGGAGGTTGGGGTTGGTGGCGACGACGCCTTCGCGGGTGCCGCGGACCATGAGCATGCCGTACACGTTGTGGAAGCGGTCGTGGGTGGCGGGCCCGCCGAGTTCGGGGTCGGCGCGGTGGAGGTTGTCCTCGGGCATGGTCTTGGTCGGCACGTTGAAGACCGCGGGTTCGTTCATGTCGTTCCAGACGCCGTCGATGCCGGTGCCCATGAAGTCGGCGTAGAGGCCGCCCCACCACTGGCGGGTCTTGCTCATGGTGTAATCGGGGTAGACGCACCAGCCGGGCCAGACCTCGCCGCGGTAGACGGCGCCGGCGGAGTCCTGGACGGCGAGGCCGTGGTCGATCATCTCGTCGCGCACGAAGTAGCCGGGCTCGTCCTTCACACCCGGGTCGATCATCCAGACGTTCGAGAAGCCCTGGGTGTCGAGCCAGGAGTTGAGCCCGGCGGGGTCGGGGAACTGGGCCGAGTCGAAGGTGAAGACCCGGTAGCCGTGCATGTAGTCGATGTCCATCCAGATGACATCGGCGGGGATGCGGCGGCTGCGGAACTCGGTGGCGATCTCACGCACGCGGGACTCGGGGTTGTACGAGTACCTGCACTGGTGGTAGCCGATGGCCCAGATGGGGGGCATGGCGATCGTGCCGGTGAGTGCGCCCAGGCCTTTGACCACGTCTCCGGGGGTCGCGCCCTCGATGACGATGACGGGAAAGTCTGGCCCGTCGGCGCGGAAGATGATGCCGTCGCGGAGGTCGATCTCGCAGCGGTAGGTGGTGTCGGCCAGGACGCCGAAGGCGGTCCCGTCGGCCCGGACGGCGAGCACCCATGGGTGGGAGGTGTAGAGGCTCTGCTGGTCGTCCTGATAGCCGTAGGCGTCGGTGTTCCAGCACTCGACGACACGGCCGTTGCGGAGGAGTTGGCCGGCGGCCTGGCCCGTGCCATAAAGAGAGGTGCCGGGCTCGATGGTGATCGAGACGCGGGATCGCCCTGGCTGGCCGTCGGCGCCGGACTCGCGCTCAAAGACAGGGCGAACGGCGAGGGTCGCGGGTTGGAGGGCGATCTCCTGGACCTGCGCGCGGCGAGCGGGATCGGCAAAGGACATGGAGGGAACGGCGGCCTGGGCGGCGTCGGGGCTGGCGTCCCAGCGGTAGACACCGTCCCCCAGCTGACCCACGACCTGGGCGTGTCCCGCGGCGGCGATCAGGGCGACCATGAGCGGGGCGATGAAGCGGACGGTGCGGTGCGGCATCGAGGTCTCCAGCAAGACGGACGCCCGAGCATATGCGAGCGCGGCGCACGGTGGTTCAGCAGGTCCGACGCGCGCGAGTGGTCGGGGACGGGGTGCCTCCGCACCAGTGAGTTCCCGCAAGGGCGAGGGAGGGGCGCGACGCGCCTAAAGAGGGCAGTCGGCAAGCTTCGTGCCCGGTCGCCGCCGGTCGGTGTCCGATCGCTCGCGACCGGCCTCGATGACGGAGCGGATCCGTCCCTTCGACCCCTCTTGGAACCCCCTTTCCACCCTCCTACCATCCTCTCCTTGCGCCCGGTTTTGCCGGGTGAGTTTCCAGACACCTCCCGCCATCGGGCTTACCCGGAGTTTCTCGCCATGTCCGACGTTGCCACCGCCGAGCGCCCCAACAAGGTGGACATCACCGACGCCGGCCCGAGCCGGAAGAAGATCCGCATCGAGATCCCGGCGGAGACCGTGGATGAGAAACTGGGCGAGTCGCTCGACACGCTGAGCGCCGAGGCCGCGCTGCCGGGGTTCCGGGCGGGCAAGGCGCCCAAATCGCTGATCCGCAAGCGGTTCGGCAGCGCGATGCAGGAGGAGACCAAGAGCCAGTTGCTGGCGTCGGCGTACTCCAAGGCGATCGAAGACGCCAAGCTGCGGGTCGTGGGCGAGCCGGTGATCAACGGGCTGAAGGACCTCAAGATCGAGGAGGGCAAGGCTCTGGCGTTCGATGTTGAGATCGAGGTGGTGCCGGACTTCACGATGCCGTCGATCGAGGGCATCAAGGTCAAGAAGCCGCTGGTCAACATCACCGATGAGTTGGTCGCCAAGGAGCTGGAGAAGCTGTGCATCAACGAGGGCGACCTTGAGGAGCGCGAGAATCCGGAGGCCGGGGACTACCTGACCGGGCACGGCGTCATGAAGGGCAAGGACGGGGTCGAGTTCTACAACCTGAACGGGTGCGTGGTCCGCGTGCCGATGCCGGCCGATGAGGGCAAGGGCATGATCCTGGGCGTCGCGGTGAACGACTTCTCCAAGCAGATGGGCACGCCCAAGGCCGGCGACACCGTGACCATCACGGTCAAGGGCCCCGACAACCACGAGGTCGAGGGCATCCGCGGCAACGACCTGACCGTGACGTTCACGGTTCAGCGGATCGACAGGATCATTCCCGCCGACGCCGAGCGGGTGGTCGCGTCGTATTCCATGACCGGCGTGGATCAGCTCAAGGATGCGATCCGGGCCCGCCTGTTCCAGCGCGGCATGATCGAGCAGTCGGTGGTGATGCGCAACCAGATCGCCGACCACCTCATCAAGAACACGGAGATGGCGCTGCCCGAGCGGCTCACGGCCCAGCAGTCGGCCCGCAACATCGAGCGGATGAGGATGGAGTACATGTACCGCGGCATCGACCCCATGGACGCCGAGACGCTGCTGGCCCAGCGCCGGGCCCAGAGCGACGAGAAGACCCGCAACGAGCTCAAGCTGTTCTTCATCCTCAACCACGCGGCCGAGGAACTCAAGGTCACCGTCAGCGAGCCCGAAATGAACGGTCGCATCGCGCAGATGGCGGCCCAGCGGAACGTCCGCCCCGAGCGGCTCAAGAGCGAGCTGCACTCCCGCAACCAGCTGGGCCAGATCTACACCCAGATCCTCGAGCACAAGACCATGGACGCGATCCTGGGCAAGGCCAGCGTCGAGGAGATGAACGCGGACGCGTTCAACGAGGCGATGAAGGCCGACAAGGCATAAGTTGCGATCTGATCAGAATTTTCAGTTTTCCCTGGGCATGGCGCGCGCATACAAAGCGGTACTAG
>CAZHKB010000017.1:0-17568 GCA_964533405.1 uncultured Phycisphaeraceae bacterium
GTGGAGGGGGCGGGGCGGCTGGGCGCGGTGATGATCGCGACCAACATGGCGGGCCGCGGCACCGACATCAAACTCGGGGCCATCTCGCGCGAGGCGCTGCTGGACCACTGGCTGCGGCGTGAGATCGCGGGCAAGGGCCTGACCCCCGAGTCGACCGAGGAGCAGGTCCGCGAGAACGTCTACCGCAAGATCGGACCCCGCACGCTGGACCTCAAGAAGGCGGACCTGGAGGCGATGGACATCAAGGACCTGGAGATGCGCCTGCTCCGCCACTGGGCGGTCAAGCACACCTTCATCGCGGAGAAGTCGATCGAGTCGATGAGCGCCGAGGAGCTCCGCAAGTCGCTCGACGCCTCCGGGCGGTGCCTGCTGCATCGCCTCCGCTGGTTCGGCAGCGTCGAGGAACTTGGCGGGCTGCACGTGATCGGCACCGAGCGGCACGAGAGCCGTCGCATCGACAACCAGTTGCGTGGGCGGTGCGGTCGCCAGGGCGACAAGGGCTCGAGCCGGTTCTATGTCTCGCTCGAGGATGAGCTGATGCAGCTGTTCGGCGGCGAGGCGATGATGAAGATCCTGCCCAAACTGGGCATGAAGGAGGGCGACGCGATCGAGAGCAAGATGCTCTCCGGGCGCATCGAGGCGGCCCAGCGCAAGGTCGAGGAGCGCAACTTCCAGGTCCGCAAGAACATCCTCGAGTACGACGAGGTGATGGAGCACCAGCGTCAGCACTTCTACGGCCTGCGCCAGCGCTCGCTCGAGGGGCGCGACGTCAAGGGCTTGATCTTCGAGTTCATCGGCAAGGCCATCGGCGACGCGGTGGACGAGTACCTGGCGCCCGACTACCCCGCGGTGTGCGCGGCGGAGTACGCCAAGGAGAAGCTCGACTGCTTGATCGAGTCCGAGAAGCTGCGCGCCAAGGACGAGCGGGAACTCATCGACGCCATCCGCAAGATGGCCAAGGAGGACGCCCGCCACAACATCGACGTCACGCTGGGCGAGTACATCCCGATGGAGGGCTCCGAGATCGCGGTAGACTTCGATTCGGCGGGCCTGATCTCGTGGGCCAAGAGCAAGTTCGGCGTCGAGATCAACGCCGCCGACCTGCGCCAGGGCGGGGCGGCGGAGCGCAAGCACGTCTTTGACCTGCTGGTGGCGGCCGCCGAGAAGCAGATCGAGGAGACGGAACTGGGCGGCATCGCGGCCTACATGGACAAGGCGTATGGGGCGACGCAGTTGTCGGCGTGGGCCAAGCGCAAGTTCGGGATCGAGATTCCCGCGGGCGACCTGATGGCGGCGGGCGACGCGGTCAAGGAACGCCGGGAGGGGGCAAAGACTCCCGACGAGATCATCATGGAGCGTGTCAGCGCTCTGTGGGACAAGCGCGAGGTCGAGTACCCGGTGGACTTCGCGATCGAGATGACCCAGGCGAGCATGATGCAGCCGCCGCCGAACGGCGGAGCGGCGGTCGCGTTCAAGAACCTTGCCGAGTGGGGCCAGCGCCGGTACGCGTTGACCTGGACCGAGGATGACATCAAGAAGCTCACGCCGCCGAAGATCAGGGAGAGGCTGCTCGAGGAGTCGCGCGTGTCGCTGGCGGCCGACCGCCTGGGCAAGGAGATCGAGTCGGCGATGGCGATGTCCACCGATGAGGCGCTGGACGAGCACCTCATCAAGCGGTTCGGGGACGGTATCTTCGACCGCATGCGCTGGCTCGAGGGCGAGGAGCGCGAGCAGGCGATCCGGGCCCGCGTCGAGAACCTGATGCGGACCGAGCTGCTTTTCGTCGAGCGGAGCCTGCTGCTGGACACGCTGGACTCGACGTGGAAAGACCACCTGTACGCGATGGACCAGTTGCGGGACACGATCTCGTTCCGGGCGTACAGCCAGCAGGACCCCAGGATCGCGTATAAGCGCGAGGGAAGCCGGATGTTCACGCACATGCTCGAGCAGGTGCGCGACCGCCTGTCCGACCACATCTTCAAGGCCCGCGTCAGCCCCATGCAGCAGATGCAGCAGCAGATGGCGATGCGGCAGCGGATGGCGGCGCCCAGGCCCGCGGGTGGCGGCCCGACCGGGAGCGCGGCCATGCTGGGCGGACCGACGGGTGCGCCCCCGGTCGGACCATCGGGCGCGCCGGGCAAGGCACCGGGCGCCAGCGGTGGTGGGGGAGGTGCGCCTCGTCCCGCGCCGCTGCCCATGGGCGGGTCGTTCGTGGGGCCGGGCGCGATGCCAAGCGGCGGGTTGTACACGCCCCCGAGCAAGCCCGCGGCGCCAAAGCCGCCGGCGTCGCCGGGGGGTGATGCGGGTGCATCGCCGAGCGCGGAGGGACCCAAGCCGGCGGATGGCGGGAAGCCGCCGCAGGGTCCGACGATGGCGTGATGGGGTGACCAGCCGGGGGCGCGAACCCTCCCGGGTTCACCCGCGCACATGAACCCCCGCTCCGCATCGGAGCGGTGGGCGAACGCTCGCACGGGCCGGTTCCTTTGCGGCGAGCATGGCGTTTGGTCGGGATTGGGAATACTGGGCGGATGTGGCATACTGATCTGTCGGGCCGAGTGATGGGGTGAGGCTGCGCCCATGGCGCGGAGAAGAGGGGCATGATGGCACGTCGCGCGCAGTGCGGGAGCTGGATGGTGCTGGTGGTCGGGCTGGCGGTCGTGGGGCCGGGGCTGGTCCGTTCTCGGACTCTGGCCGCCGAGGACCATCCGGTGATCCTGCAGGCGTACGAGCAGGAGTGGCGGTGGCTCGAGTATCGGATGCCCGACATCTTCATGGCGGGGTACGGGGCGACGTGGCTGCCGCCGGTGTCGCGGGCGTCCGACCCGAGTTCGCCGGGGTACGACGTGTTCGATCGCTTCGACCTGGGGCGCCCCGGCTCGCCGACGCTGTATGGCACCGAGTCCAACTTCCGCGCGCTGGTGGATGAGTTCCACGCGGCCAACTGCCTGGTGTACCTCGACAGCATCATGAACCACAACTCCGGGCGGACGGAGAGCCAGGCGTTCCATTCCCAGGGTGGCTGGCCGGGCTTCTGGACGCAGCCGCCGGGCGGGCGGAACCTGAACTCGACGGACCCGTGGGGTGATTTCCACAACGGGATCGCGTCGGGGTATTACCAGAGCGAGAACCCGGGCGGGGTGCGGTACGACCGGACGCGGGGCGACCTGGTCGCGCTGGTGGACATCAACCAATCGAGCAACCACCAGTTCATCAGGCATCCGGTGTCGGCGGGCAATCCGCAGAACATTCCCGCGGGGACGCTGCGCAACCTGCCGGACGCGGCCAACGCGCGGTTGTATACCGATGCCGCACTGACGCCCAAGATCGTGACCAACCCGGCGTTCCGGGGCCAGCCGCTGCGGGTGTTCCCGCTGTTCCCGTTCAACACCGTGAACCCGATGGCGGGCGACGCGGTGGCGGAGAACGCGACGGGCATCCTGATGCGCTGGACGCAGTGGATGCTCGATGAGTTCAAGGTCGATGGGTTCAGGCTGGATGCGAGCAAGCACATCGACACGTTTTTCTGGGACGGCTACTGGGACGCCGCCGTCTTCGAGCGCCGGCGCACGCCCGACGGGCGACTTGTCACGCCCTACTCGTTTGGCGAGAACGTGGACGGGAACCAGTTCATCTACGACAACTACATCCGCAAGCCCAACGGCGGGCCGGTGCGTCCGGGCGAGTCGTTTGGCAACCGCGACGCCCTGGACCTGCAAGGGGCGGGCGCCCTGCGCGACCTGAACAACGCCAACGGTCTGGGCTCCTGGTCCAACGTCCTCTCGTCGCACCTCGACACCATCGACGACGGGTTCAACAACGCGACGCTGGGCGTGCTGCATGTCACCAGCCACGACAACGGATCGGCGGGAAGCGGCGGCTCCATGCCGACCATCCCCACCATCCGGCAGACCGGCATGGTCGAGCACGCGTACATGCTCTTCCGCCCGGGGCCGGCGATCGTGTACCACCACTTTCGCGGGGTGTCTCGTGGCGGGGGCTTCTTCCCGCGCGAGGGCACGCCGCTGGCGCTCGGGCTGAACCCCGACCCGGACGCGGACGGCGTGGCGCAGTTCGCGCCCGGCACGCCCGCGAACCAGCAGCCGGTGCTGGATGACCGGGTGTCGCGGCTGGTGCAGCACGCGAACATGGTCGGACGCGGGCAGTTCTTCCCGCTGAATCCCGTCATCTCCGACATCCTGGTGTTCGAGCAGTCGTCCCCGAGGTTCGCGGGGGCGGCCTATCCGGGCGGGTACGCGGCCAACTGCGTGGTCGGGCTGAGCGACTCGTATTCATCGGGCAGCGTGCTCATCAGTGTCACCACCACGTTCCCGCAGGGCACGCGCCTGCACGAGCTGACCGGCAACGCGGCCAACCCGCAGGTTGATCCCTCCGGCACGATCCCTGAGATCATCACCGTGGGCGCGGGCGGCAGCGTGTCGATCCGCGTGCCGCACCAGGTCTCCAGCGCGGGCACCCACAACCGCGGGTACGTCGTGTACGCCCCGGCCCTGCCCAGCGGCACGGTGCTGGTCTCGCCGGTCGCCAGCACGCTGCCGGCCGATACCGCGACCACGTCGCCCTATCGGCGGCGGCTCACGAGCATTCCCGTCGTGACCGGCGAGTTCACGCTGGGGCTGGTCACCACGCCGGGCGATCTGCTGGACGAGAACACCGACGACAACGCGGCGTTCCTGATCGGCCAGGGGTACGAGGACCTCAACGCCAGTGGTGGGCCGGACTATCCCTACACGAACCAGGTGCTGGGCGGGTTCGAGAACTTCACGACGACGCACATGCCGCTGTACAACACGGCGATGTCGCAGGGGTTGTACGAGCAGGTGATCGACGCGAGCCTGCTGCCGGAGGGGATGAACTACGTCACGCTCCGCGCGTTCCGCCATCGCCCGGGCGACCACGCGCCGCTGTTCCGCGAACTGCGGCGGGTGATCTACGTCGATCGCATTGCGCCGCCGGTCGATCTGGTCGAGCCGTCGATCGTGACGGGCCCGCAGTTCACGTTCGACGTGCGGGCTCTGGATCGCACGACCACGCGCGCACACATGATGATGGACCTGCCCGTGGGCCAGGACCCGATCGCCGCGTCCACGGTGTTCAACCAGGCGGTGCAGGTGGATCGCTTCGACTTCGAGCGCACGTTCAACGTCGGGGCGAACGGAACGTCTCGGGTTCTGACGATCGTGGCGTTCGAGGCCACGGGCAACGCCAGCGTGACCACATACCCATTCGTCGTTGGCGGCGGGCCGCTGCCCTGCGAGCCCGATCTGACCACGGGCGCCATCCCCGGCCAGCCCGGCTACGGCGTCCCGAACGGTGTGCTCAACAACGACGACTTCTTCTACTACCTGTCCCAGTTCGCCGCTGGAAATCTGGCGGTGGCGGACCTGACGACCGGCGCGATCCCGGGCCAGCCCGGCTACGGCGTGCCCAACGGGATCGTCAACAACGACGACTTCTTCTACTACTTGTTGCTTTTCGCGGGGGGGTGTTGACGGGCGTGCCCAGCCGCGCGGAAGGGATCGCGCTTCCGGTCGTCATGGGGAACGCGAAGATCGCGAAGGTCGCCAAGTTCAGCCAAGCGGACGCGGTTTGGGCCAGGCCGGGCTTGGCACGCTCGCGACGAGTTTGAGTCGCGCCAACTGCTCAGGATGATCCCGTTGGCGTACTTTGCGTACTTCGCGTCGATCCGAAGCCACGCCAGCAGCAAAGGGCTCCACGGCCCTCATCGCTCCGTTCCACTTGCGCAAACGCCTCAGGAGTCGGTCTCGATCCCACGCCCCCCGGCCGGCTTCATGATCTCGCGGAGAACCACGGTCGCGAATGCCCCGCGCGGCAGCTCGAACGCGACGCGGACGTAGGAGCCGTGCTCGTCGACGCCGCCCTCGATCTGCGGGGCGATCACGGGCACCCGAAGCGGGCGGCGCGCTCCTTCGAGGTCCTCGCCGCTGGCGGCGGCGTATCGCCCCAGGTCGTCGAGGCTCACGCCGATGGACTCCAGGGCCGCCCGCTCCAGGGTGTCGGTCACGCCCTCGGCCCGCTTCATGCTCGCGCCCCACATTGGCCCGGTCGGGCTGAGTTCCAGGCGCTGCACGCGGTCCATCAGGTCCGGCTCGGCCAGCACGGTGTCATACACCACGAACTGCCCGCGTGACTCGTGGATGTGGGCCACGTCGCCTAGGCGCAGGCTCGCGTACGACCCGTCCGTGATGCGCGCGTCGAGCACCGCGTTGAACACGCCGGACTGGAACGCCGAGAGCATGAAGCGGCGGACCGTCTGGTCGAGCGTGCCGACGACGCGTTCGGGCGACTGGCCATGCGTCAGGCGGGCCAGCGCATCGCGCTCGGTCCGCAGCGAGTGCGGGAAGGCCTCGCGGGCACGCGCGAACTCGCCGGCGGCGTACAGGGCGCGGGCCTCGCTCTGCTGGTCCCGGTGGGCCGGGTTTGGACCCAGCAGCGCGTCCAGCGCGGCCCTGGCATTGCCCAGGATCAACTCACGCCCGACGAGATGGTTGTTCTGGCAGTGCCCGAACCGCTGCTCGCCGAAGCGGTTGGGCACGCCGACGCGCTCGAGTCGATCGAGCACGCGCTTGGCAGGCAGCGCGGCGGTGGCCGACACGCCGCGAATGCGGATCGAGAACCGATTGCCGGCCAGGTGCCCGGTCCGCAGCTTGTTCTGGTGGTAGTCGGCCCAGAGGATCGCCACCCGCTCATGGTCGAGCATGGGGTAGTCCTCGAGCTTCTTGCCGGGCGCGTGGACCGACACGACCTGGCGTGTGATGGCCTGCTTGTCCTTCATGCCCGCGTAGCCGATGGCCCTGCGCGGCACGCGGAAGTGTCGGGCCACGACCTCGACCATCTCGAGCGTGGACATGCCGCGCTTCTCGACGAAGAGGTAGATGTGCTCGCCCTCGCCGGCGGGCTGGTAGAGCGGGGTCTCCTCGACCAGAAAATCCTCGGGTCGCTGCTTGATGACGCCGCCGGTGGCGGGCACGTCGCCGGTGATGTACATGGCGGGGATGACGTGGGGGTCGGATTGGCTGGCGGGCACGCTCAGGACTCACCCCCCGCGCCCTCGATGACATGGTCCTCAACGTAGACCGGCACGCCCGACGCGATGCCCAGGGCGATGGCGTCGCTGGGGCGCGCGTCGACGTTGACGACCTCGCCGTCGCCTCGGCGGATGTCGAGGGTGGCGAAGAAGGTGGACTCGGCCAGGTCGGTGACGGTGACGGATTCGAGCATGCCGCCGAGCTGCTTGATGACCGAGAGCATCAGGTCGTGGGTCTGGGGGCGTTTGACGGGGGTGCCCGCCAAGCCGCGCTCGATGGCGCTGGCCTCGGGCAGGCCGATGACGATGGGGAATGAGCGCAAGGGGCCGGTGGGGCCGGAGCCCGGGGGCGCGTCGTCGTCGTCGCGGACCTCGCGCAGTTCGATGATCTGGTAGTCGTTGAGCTCGCGGATGAGGATGCGGCTCAACTCCATTCGTACCCGCATCAGAAGGCCTCCGTCGTCGGGGAGAGGGTACACAGGATCACGGCGGATGCGGGGGCGGACACATGAAGTCGCGCCACAGGGGTGGGGCGCCTCCGGCCCCTCCCCCCGGCATCAGGTTGAAAGGGTCGCACTGGCCTGGTCCCATTGATCGAGTGTCGAGCCGAAGGAGTCAAGTGGACAAGAGTGAGACCCTCGCCGTGACGGGCGGGGCCCGCAGCCCCCGCCCCCGCTTGAACCGAGGGAAGCCCGCGTGCCTACGCACTCGGCTCGGACTCAACCTTCGGCTCGGAATCGACCCGCGCGGCGGCCACCACCTGGTCGCCCTCGCTCAGTCGGGAGACGCGCACGCCCTGGGCGCCGCGGCCGCACTCGCGGATGGTGCCGGCGGACATGCGGACCAGCAGGCCGCCCTTGGTGATGACGACCACGTCGTCGGTGTCGTGGACGCCCAGGGCGGCGACGGAGCGTCCGTTCTTGGCGGTGATGCGTGTGTCGGTGCGTCCCTTGCCGCCGCGGGACTGGCTGCGGGCCTTGCCAGCCTCGGGCTGGACGCGGTACTCGTCGACGAAGGTGCGCTTGCCGTAGCCGTTCTCGGTGATGGTGAGCAGGCACATGGTGCGGTCGTCGTCGATGGTCGTGAGGTCGCCGTCGGCGTCTTCCATCATGCGGATGGCGACGAAGCCGATGACCTCATCGGTCGGGTTGCCCTGGTCATCAGCGGCGAGTTCGATCCCCTTGACGCCGGCGGCCGAGCGACCCATGAAGCGGGCGTCAGACTCCGGGAAGCGGATCGCCTGCCCGTCGGCGGTGACCAGCAGCAGGTCGTCGGAGCCGGAGGTGAGGCCCACGTCGAGCAGGTGGTCGCCGTCCTTCAGACCGACCGCGATCAGGCCCGAGCGGTTGACGTTGCGGTACTCGCGCAGCAGCGTGCGCTTCACGATGCCGTGGCGCGAGACGAAGGTGAGGAACTTCTTGTCGTGCTCAAACTCGCTGCTGGCGACGGCCAGGTAGGCGCAGGTGCGCTCGCCCGGCTTGAGTTCGAGCAGGTTGACGAACGCGCGACCCTTGCTGGTGCGGGACATCTCGGGGAGCTCGTAGACCTTCATCTTGTAGACCCGGCCCGTGTCGGTAAAGACCAGCAGGTCGTCGTGCGTGCTGGCGACGAAGACATGCTCGATGAAGTCGTCGTCCTTGGCGTCCGACGCGATGATGCCCCTGCCGCCCCGGCCCTGGGAGCGGTAGGTGGAGGCCGGCACCCGCTTCACATAGCCCAGGTGGCTGATCGTGACCGCCATATCCTCGACCTTGATGAGGGCCTCGACGTTGATGGAGCCGCCGTCGTTTTCGATGCTCGTGAGGCGTGGGGAGTTGTAGCGTGCCCGCATCTCCTCGCAGTCGGCGCGGATGATCGCGAGCACCTCGGCGTTGTCGCCCAGGATCGCCTCGTAGCCCTCGATCTCTGCCAGCAGCGTCGCGTAGTCGGCGACAATCCGCTCGATCTCGAGTCCCACCAGCTGGATCAGGCGCATCGAGCCGATGGTCTCGGCCTGGATTCGGGTCAGGGCGATCCCGCCGGGGCCGCCCTCGCCGTCGCCCCGAGCCTCGGCCGCCCGCACCGCGGCCATGAGGCGGGCCGGGATGATCGGGGCGAACTTGTGGCCCCCGGGAATCCCAAATCGCCGGTCCATCAAGGCCCGGATCGCCTCATCGCGGGTGCGAGACGCCCGGATCAGGCGGATCACCTCGTCGATGTCGCACACGGCGTAGATCATGCCCTCCAGAACGTGGGCCTTCTTCTTGGCCTCGCGCAGCAGGTGGGCGGTCCGCCGCCGGATCACGGTGGAGCGGTGGTCGATGTAGCAGTCGATGAGTTCGCGCAGCCCGAGGGTCTTCGGGCGGCGATTGACCAGCGCGATGTTGATGATCGAGAACGTCTGCTGGAGGGGCGTGTGCTGGAAGAGCTGGTTCTCGACCACCGCCGGGTCGGCGTTCTTCTTCAGTTCGATGACGATGCGGGTCTGGGCCTGCCGCCCGGACTCGTTGCGGACGTCGGAGATGTCGGTGAGCCGCTCGTCCTTGATCGCCTCGACGATCTTCTCGACCAGGGTGAGCTGCATGAGGGCGTAGGGGATCTCGTCGATGATGATCGACTGGCGCCCGCCCTCGCGGCCCTCGACGTGAACCTTGCCGCGGAGCGAGATCTTGCCGCGGCCCGTCGAGTAGGCGTCGATGATGCCGCCGCGCCCGTGGATGACGCCGCCGGTGGGGAAGTCGGGGCCCTTGATGCCGTGGCGGATGATGCGCGCGGGACCGCCGCCCGGAGCCACCTCCGTGACGTCGGTCATGAGTTCGCCCAGCCCGATGGATGGGTCCTGGATCACCCGGATGATCGAGTCGAAGACTTCCGTCGGGTTGTGGGGGGGCAGGCTGGTGGACATGCCCACGGCGATCCCCATGCCGCCGTTGATCAGCAGGTTGGGGAACTTGCCCGGCAGGACCATGGGCTCCAGCAGGCGGTCGTCGTAGTTGGGCTGGAAGTCGACGGTGTCGAGTTTCAGATCGGCCAGCATGTCCACCGCCGCCTGGTGCATCCGGGCCTCGGTGTACCGCATGGCCGCCGGGGGATCGCCCTCGATCGAGCCGAAGTTGCCTTGGGGGTCGATGAGCGGCACCCGCATCTTCCAGCGCTGGGCCAGGATCACGAGCGTGGGATAGACGATCGCCTCTCCGTGGGGGTGATAATCACCGGAGGTGTTGCCCGCGATTTTGGCGCACTTGAGGTGCTTGCGCCCCGGGCGCAGGTTCAGGTCGTTCATCGTGACCAGAATGCGCCGCTGGCTGGGCTTGAGCCCGTCGCGGACGTCGGGCAGAGCCCGGTCCATGATGGTGCTCATGGCGTAGGTGAGGTAGGACTCCTGCAGCTCCCGCTCGATCTCCATGTCCAGCACACGGCCGATGCTCGTGTTCGGGATGCCGGTTGGGCCCGAGTGGTCGCCCCCCGGGAAGCCGGCCTCCCCGCCCGCGCCGGGTGTGTTTGAAGATGGCGGGATGGTGGTCTGGTCGTCGTGCATAACGGGGCAAGTTCCTGGGGCAAAAGCCCGCCAAAACCGGCTGAAAACCGGGTCGGGACCGGGGCGTTCGGCGAGCCCCCCATTCTAGGAGCGGCCCGCTGGAAAGTCCCCCGGACCGTGATCGGTGCGATGCGGACCAGTCGGGCTGGAGCAGGGGGCCGGCCGCCACAGGCAGCCAGACCGTGAGGCAGGGCCCGAGTCGGCGAACCCTTCCGGATGGCCCGATGCCTGATCGCGGTCATAGGCGTCCTGCGGCGTGTGCGCTTTGTCGGCAAGGTGCGCCGGCGCGCGACGATGGCGCGCTCCGCGCGGCCCAACCGCGTCGCCGGGGCGACCCCCCCACGGTCGGGCTGCTTGTCGAGCCGGACTGTTTGTCGGGCCGGGCTGCTCGTGGGTGCCGCCCGCGCGTTAGCATGTTCTTGCCCTGTTGCATTCTTCGATCACCGGAATGAAACCGCTACGCCTCGACGACCATACATCATGATGTCGCCGACGATGCCCGACAGGGAATCAGGCGACGCGAGCGAAAGTTCGACTGCTGGGCGGAACTTTGGAGTGCCCGCCGCGTCGAACACCTCGAATCCCTGGCCTGTACGGGACGCATCGCGCGGCGTCGACCCCACTTGGCAGCGGGGCGACCAGCGCGTCACCCAGCCCTACCCCGGGCAAGCCAGGCTGGCACATCCCGTCTTGGCCCCGCACAAATCAAGGCGGCGATCGTTGCGCGTCAACCCCCCAACCCCCGCGCACGACGCCGCCGCGCGCCCACAGAATCGCGGGCGTGAACACGCGACGCAAGCACCACGAGGTGTACCGCGCTGTGGACCATCGCGAACTTCCCAAGCCCGGAGGGCACTGAGTGAGTAGCCGGGGGTGTATCGCAGCGACGCCCCCGGGATCGGTGTGGGCCAAAGGCGAAACCCTGACGGGGTTCGCGTGCGCCGACCCCTTGGGCATCAAGGCAACCTCGCGCGATCGTTCCGCGGGTCTCGCGTCGCTCAACCCTGGGCTACGAACAGGCATCCCTTCAGGCTGGGGCCCGCACGGGTTGAGCGCGTTGGCTGGCGGGGCCGCACACTCACACCCCCAACAGGATCTCAATCGTCCGCTGGTCCAAGGCCTCGTACGCGAGCGCGCGCTTCGCCAGCGTTCCGCGATCAAACTCCATCCCCAGCACTGCCCGCCCCCGCGCCGGCGAGTACGCCCCGATCGCCCGTGGCTCGTCGTGCCGGTTGATCTCGTTCAGCAACCGCCGCACCGTTCGGTCCTCGCTCCAGCGCCGGGCCTTCTCTTTCAGGATGAGGTACGTCCGCATCGAGCCGCGGGCGAACGCGATGACATCCGCGCGATCCGCCGTGCGATATGCGTGGCTGTCGAAGTGCTTGAACCCGCGGTAGCCGTTGTCTTCCAGCAGTTTCACGAGGAAGAACGCGTGCTTGAGGTTGGCCGAGCCGAACCGGGAGTCCTGGTCGTATCGCCCGAACTCCTGGTCGTTCAGGTCGATGTGGAACAGTTTGCCCATCTCGATCGCCTGGGCCACCGCGTGCGTGAAGTTCAGCCCGGCCATGTGCTCGTGGGCCACCTCCGGGTTCACGCCCACCATCTCCGGGTGCATCAGCGTCGGGATCAGCGCCAGGTAATGCCCCGTGGTCGGAAAATACATGTGCCCACGCGGCTCGTTAGGCTTGGCCTCCAGGGCGATCTTGTACCCATACCCCTTGGCCAGGCTGTACCCGCACAGAAAATCGATCGCCTCTCGCGTCCGGCGGATCGCCAGCACCGGGTCTTTAGCCGCGTCCGTCTCAATCCCCTCGCGCCCGCCCCACATGACGTACGTCTTCGCGCCAAGCTCGGCCCCGAGGTCCATGCACCGCATCGACTTGGCGACGGCGTATCGACGCACGTCGGCGTCGTTGCTCGTGAACGCCCCGTCTTGGAACACAGGGTCGCTGAAGAGGTTGGCCGTCACCATGCACACCTTGAGGCGATTCCGGCGCCGGGCCTTGGCGAAATCGCCCCGGATCCGGGCCGACTCGCCGGCGCTCGCGTCGATCGGGATCAGGTCGTTGTCGTGCAGGTTCACGCCGTGGACGCCGCCGACCTCGCCCAGCAGATCGACGATCTCCGCCGGCGACCAGCGCGGCCTGGTCGCGTCGCCGAACGGATCGGGCCCGGTGTGGCCGACGGTCCACAGGCCGAAGGTGAAGCGGTCGGCGGCGGTGGGGGAGTAGAGGTCTGTACGTGCCATGGCCAGAGCGTAGCGAATCGCGCGTCAACAGTGCCCGCCGCGCGAGCGGTCGGGCACCTGCCAGCCTCGGACGCGGGTGAATGCGCCGATGGTCGCCCGGCCTCAGCTCCGACCCTCGCGCCCCCAGCGAGTTCGCCGGCATCGGGCATCCGTGTAGTGCCCGACCGCTGGCGCGTTCGGCTCTGTTCCTGGCTGTAAACTCCCGCGTGCCCGCCCCCAACCTCACCCTCTGCCTCGACGCGATGCGGACCCGTTTCGAGCTCGTCCTCTCGGGCGCGTCCGAATCCACGCTGCGTGACGCGGGCGAGCTTGCCCTTCGCGAGATCGCGGACGCCGAGGCTCGACTCAGCCTCTTCCGCCCCGACAGCCTGCTCTCGCACATCAATCGCTCCGCCTTGCACGAGCCCGTCCGCCTCGACGGGCCGACGTTCGCGCTCCTCAGGACGTGCCGCGAGGTCTGGCAACTCTCGGGCAATGCCTTCGACCCCACCGTCGCCCCGCTGATGACCGCTCTGGGGCTGCACCAATCCGCGGCCCTTCCCGCCTCCGCCTGCACCACCGGCTTCCAATACGTCGAGCTCGACGAGCCCGCCCACACCGTCCGCTTTCTTGCCCCGATTGCGATTGATCTGGGGGCGATTGCCAAGGGCCACGCCCTGGACCTGGCCGGCGACATCCTCCGGGAGTCGGGCATCGCATGCGCGCTGCTGCACGCCGGCACCAGCAGCGTCCTGACGATCGGTGCGCCTCCGGGCGCCGACGCCTGGCGCATCGCGCTGGGTGGCAGGGCTGCGGGGAGTGGCATGATTGCTGCTGTGGGCAGCCATGCTCCGGGTGTTCCGCCAGAGGGCATGCTGGCTCAGAGCAGCAAGCATCTCCCCCCACATCCCAAGGGGGTGCGCATCCTCCAACTTCGTGACAACGCCCTGGGCGTCTCCGCCCATCACGGGCGACACGCCGACCACGACCGCTCCATCACCCACATTCTCGACCCCCGTACCGGGCAACCGGTCCACGCCACCTCCGCCATGGCCGCCGTCGTCGCGCCGACCGCCGCGGTGGCCGATGCGTGGTCAACGGCGTGTTTGGTTGCCGGGCACCGCCCGGTCGCGATGCCCCCGGACCTGCTCCTGACGCTGCTCTAGTTGCTCGGCCCACCGACGCCCCCTAGCCTCCGGGTCCGCACTTCGGGCAGGAGATCGCGCGTGGAAACCAGCCGTCGAGACTTCATCCGGACATCCGCCGGCCTGGCGACCATGGCCATCCTGCCCGATCTCTCCCTCGCCCGAGCCCTGCGTCTGGACGGCATGGCGGTGGCGATCATCGGCGCTGGTCGCCAGAGCCGTGTGCTGATGACCGAGATGCAGAAGATCGCGGGCGCGACGATCACCGCGGTGTGCGATCCCGTGCGGTCGCGGCTCGACGCTGGCGTCCGCCGCGCCCCCGGCTCCGAGGCCTTTACCGACCACCGCGCCTTGCTGACGCAGCGTGCCGACGTGCAGGCCGTCTTCATCGCCACCCCCACGCACCTGCACCGCCACATCGTCGAGGACTGCCTGGCCGCTGGCAAGCATGTCTACTGCGAGGCCCCCCTGGCCCACACCATCGACGATGCCAAGGCGATCGTGCGGCTCGCCCGCGCCTCAAGCAAGGTGTTCATGCCGGGCCTCGAAGGCCGGTCGAACCCCGTGTACCAGCTCGCACGCACCTTCTTCAAGTCCGACGCGGTGCGCGACCTGGCCTCGATGCGGACGCACGAGCACAAGAAGAACTCTTGGCGCACGCCAGTGACCAACCCCGCCGACGAGCGGGCCCTGAACTGGCGCCTCGACGACAGCGCCTCCATCGGCCTGCCCGGCGAGCTGGGCACCCACCAGATCGACGTGCTGCACTGGTACACCGGCAAGCGGGCCGTCCGCGTGCAGGGTCTGGGCTCGATCCGCGCCCACAACGACGGGCGCACGCTGCCCGACACCGTCGAATGCCTGATCCAGTTCGAGGACGGGGCGGTGTGTTCGTACAACGCCTCGCTCGCCAACTCTTATGAGGGCCGATACGAGGTTCTCCACGGCACCAACGCCGCGATCAAGCTCGCGTGGACCCACGGCTGGATGTTCAAGGAGGCCGACGCCCCCACCCAGGGCTGGGAGGTCTACGCCAACCGCCAGCAGTTCCACAACGATGAGGGCATCACGCTGATCGCCGACGCCACGCAGCTGGCGTCGCAGGGCAAGCTCAAGGAGGGCGTGGGCCTGCCGCACCCCAGCGCGTACTACGCCGTGAGCGACTTCCTCAAGGCCTGCGCCCAGGGAGGCGCGGTGCCCGTGACCGCCGAGGACGCCCTGAAGGCCACCGCCGTCGGAATCTGCGCCCACCAGGCCGTCATGACCGGCCAGGCGGTCGAGATCACGCAGGACATGGTCACGGCGTGAGGGGCGGCATGGTTGCTGCTTTACGCCGCCCTGCGGCACGCGCAAGGTCGCAAATCCACGCCCTTGGCCTTTCGCACCGAGTACGCCGCAAAGCCGGCTGATTCGCGGGCACATCCAATCACACGCCCCTTCCGCTATCCTCCCCTCATGCCCGACACACCCAATCACCCGCGCCTCCGCGACCTCTCCCTCGGCTTGCGCCTGGGCCTCACCTTCCTCATCATCGCCCTGCTCGGCGGCCTGTTCGCCTCGCTCGTGTTCATGTACGACCACTATCGCAACCGCGATGAGGAGCCCGAACTGACCCTCCGCGACCTCGAGGGCGCCTACCGCGGCGCGACCATCCCCGCGCCGCTGCTCACCGCGCTCCAGCGCAACCACCCCCCCGCGCTTCCCCAGCCCGACCGCGACATGCTCCTCGCCTGGCTCCGCGGCCCCAGCATCCCCGAGAACTACGAGAACTTCGACATGGGCCCGCCCGCCGACCTCATCGCGACCAACTGCGCCTCCTGCCACACCCGGGCCGCCGCCGCCGACCCGGCCTCTGGAATCAAGCACTCCCTCGAAGTCGCGTCCGACGTGCTGGCCATCGCCCGCACGCGAGACATGCAGCCCACGCCCACCCGCGTCATGGTCATCTCGACCCACGCCCACGCCATCTCGCTCGCCCTCGTGGGCGCGATGGCCATCGCCTTTCTGCACTTCTCGTTCTGGCCCCGCTGGCTCGCGGGTCTGCTGGGGGCCGTCATCGGCATCGGCCTCACGCTCGACATCGCGTCGTGGTGGCTCACGCGCTACTACGCCGAGTTCCTCTACACCATCGTCGCCGGCGGGGCCATGTTCAACGGCGGCGTAGGCCTGGCCATGACCATGACCATGATCGAACTCTGGAGGCCCAGGTTCGCGCGGCGCTCCTGACGTTCGATTTCAACGAAAAGTATGCAAACAACGCAACACTCGCGAAATCCGCGATGAGAAGATTGGGGGGGTTGGCGTGGCGCCCAACCCCCGCCCTCGCATCCCTTCGCGTCCTTCGCTTGCGCACTTCCCGCACTTCGCCTGAAGATCGACCTCCCGCGACGCTCGTCACGCGCTCAACGCTCGCATCACTTCCTCGATCGTCGTCACCCCGGCCCGCGCCTTGGCCAGCCCGTCCTGCTTGAGCTTGAGCAGGTCCTCGGAAGCCACCGCCGCCGTCGCGATCGCCGGCGCATTGACCCGAGACATCACCATCTCCCGGATTGCGTCGCTCATCGTCAGCAGCTCGTACACGCCAAGGCGACCGCGGTACCCCGTTTGCCGGCACTCGCGGCATCCCGCCCCGCGCACCAGCGTCGCGCCCGGCTCCAGCCCGAGCGACTTGGGCACATCCGCCGCATCGGGCACATACGCCGTCGCGCACACCTTGCACACCTTGCGCACCAGCCGCTGCGCCAGCACACCCTCCACCGACGACGCCACGAGGAACGGCTCAACCCCCATGTCCAGAAGCCGCGTCGTCGCCCCCGGAGCATCGTTCGTGTGCAGCGTCGAGAACACCAGGTGCCCGGTCAGCGACGCCTGCACCGCCACCTCCGCCGTCTCCTTGTCGCGGATCTCGCCCACCATGATCACGTCCGGATCATGCCGCAAAACGCTCCGCAGCCCCGTGGCGAACGTCAGCCCCACCTGCGTGTTCACCTGAATCTGGTTCACCCCCGGCACGTGGTACTCCACCGGGTCCTCGATCGTGATCGCCTTCACCGCGTCCGACACGATCCGGTTCAGGCTCGCGTACAGCGTCGTCGACTTGCCCGAACCCGTCGGCCCCGTCACCAGCAGAATCCCGTGCGGCCTGCCGATCATCCGCGCCCACCGCTCCAGCACCGGCGCCGGCATCCCAAGGTCCTCAAGCCCCATCAGCACCGACGACTTGTTCAGGATACGAAGCACCACACCCTCACCAGACAGCATCGGGATCACCGACACACGCAGGTCAAACTCCGCGGCCTTGCCCTCCACACGCTGCCGGATCGAGATCCGCCCGTCCTGCGGCTTCCGCTTCTCCGCGATATTCAAGGACGCCATGATCTTCAGCCGCGAGATGATCGCCGCCGAGAAACGGTTGATCGTCGCCGGCACGTTCGCACGCTGCAACACGCCGTCGATGCGATACCGAACCACCAGCTGCCCCTCATACGGCTCGATATGCACGTCCGTCGCCCGCTCCGTGATCGCCTCCAGGATCACGTCATTGACCAGTCGAATGACCGACGCCTCCTCGGCCTGCTCAACCTCGTTCTTCGCTTCGACCTGCGCCCCGGGC
>CAZHKB010000018.1:0-17556 GCA_964533405.1 uncultured Phycisphaeraceae bacterium
GCCCCGTCCCCCTCGCCACAAACCTCCTCCTCGCCCCCATCGCTGGCTACTGCGACCTCGCCTGGCGCCTCGCCTGCCGCGAGCAAGGCGGCGTCGGGCTCGCCTGCACCGACCTGCTCTCCCCCCACGGCCTGCTCAAAAACAACACCCAGTCCCTCGACCTCGCACGCACCTGCCCCGAAGACAAGCCCGTCGGCATGCAGCTCTACGGCTCCGACCCCGCACTCATGGCCGACGGCGCACGCTGGGCCGTCGATCACGGCGCCACCGTCATCGACATCAACATGGGCTGCCCCGTCGACAAAGTAACCAAAAAGGACGGCGGCTCCAAACTCATGTGCGACGTCTCGCACGCCACCACGCTCGCCCAGACCGTCCGCCGTGCCCTGCCCGACAACGTCCCGCTCACCTGCAAGATGCGCCTCGGCTGGGATGAGCCCGCTTACCACGCCGACTGCGCCCCCACGCTCGCCTGCCGTCTCATCCGCGTGGGGGTCGCCGCCATCACCGTCCACGGCCGCACCACCGAGATGCGCTTCAAAGGTCACTGCCGACGCCCCGGCATCCAGCGCGTCGTCGAAGCCGTCGCCCAAGCCTTCGGCCCATACACCGCCCACACCTCCGGCGGCCCCCCCGTCATCGGAAACGGCGACGTCCGCACACCCGCCGACTGCCTCCACATGCTTGAAGAAACCGGCTGCGCCGGCGTCATGATCGGCCGTGGCTCACTCTCCGCACCCTGGATCTTCCGCGACTGCTGGCACTACCAACTCCACGGCACCATCCCGCCCCCCCCCTCTGAACACCACAAACTCGACATCATCCGCACCTACTTCGACCGCATGCACGAGTACCGAGGCGAGCGCTACGCCCTGGTCAACCTCAAGTCCCGGATCTCGTGGCTCGGCAAAGAGATCAACGCCTCCCACTGCCGCTGGCTCAAAGACTCCATCCGCGCCGCCACAACCTCCGCCCAAGTTCACGCCGCCCTCGACGCCTGGCAGCGCGGCGAAGGCCGCGACCCGCACGCGGCGGAAGTCGAAGCCAGCGCGGCCGTCGCGGACCTCGCCGAGTAGCGACCGTTGCTCCCGATCAGGGTTGAGCGCCAGGGTCGCGAAGGTCGCAAAGGCACCCGAGGGCGGGAAGGGAAAGACTCGCCGATGCCTCCATCCCACCCCCCCCTGCTTCGCGTCCCTCGCGCCGTTCGCGCCAAATCCAATCTCGCCTTGAGATCTGCAACTTTCCACTTGACTGCCCATTCAACTGACGCTTGAATGGTCGTTCAACCGGCTCCACGCCCGGGGAAAGGACCCGCATGTCCCCCGCCGAAACCAAAGACCGAATCCTCGAAGCCGCCATGCGCCTCTTCTACGAACAAGGCTTCAACGCCACCGGCGTCGCCACCATCCTCCGCCAGGCCGGCGTCAACTCCGGAAGCCTCTACCACTTCTTCGAGTCCAAGGAGGCCCTCCTCCGCGAGGTTCTGGAGACGTACGTGGACATGCTCATCCCCATGGTCATGCAGCCCGCCGAGGACGCCACGCCCGACCCCATCCAGCGCATCTTCGCGCTGCTCGAGTGGTACCGCGCCGGCCTCACCGCCGGCGAGTGCCAGTTCGCCTGCCCCCTCGGCCAGCTCGCCCTCGAGATCGGCCATGACCAGCCCACCCTCCGCACGCTGATCGACCTCAACTTCAAGAACTGGGCAGCCCACGTCCAAGGCTGGCTCGACGCCGCCAGCGACCGCCTCCCCCCCACCACCGACACCGCCGCCCTCTCCCGCTTCATCCTCACCGTCATGGAAGGCTCGCAGATGCAGGCAAAGGCCGCGGCCTCACTCAAACCCTACGACCAGGGCGTCATGCAGCTCCGCTCCTACATCGACCTCCTGCTGGCCGCCGCCCCCAAGGCCCCGCGCACCTCGCGCCCCCAGCCAACCACCGCCACCAAGCCCGCCTCGTCCTCGAAAGGGAACGCCTGATGTGGTCCATCAATCTTGAAGCCATCAACTGGCTCGCCGTCCTGGTCGCCGCCGTCGCGTCCTTCCTCATCGGCGGCGTGTGGTACGCCGTCCTCTTCGCCAAAGCCTGGCAGCGCGCCCACGGCTTCACCGACCAACAGGCCAAGGCCCTCAGCGCCAACCCCGCCCGCACCTTCGGCATCCTGGGCGCCTGCGACCTGGGCGCCGCCCTCATCATGGCCATCCTCGTCCAAAAAACCGCCGCCGCCACCGTGATCGACGGCCTGGCGCTGGGCTTCTGGTGCTGGCTCCTGGCGATGAGCGCCTTCGTCCTCTCCACCTACACCGCCTCCGGCAAATCCCTCTGCCTCGCCCTCATCGACGGCGGCAAGATCGGCGTCTGCCTCGCAGTCATGGCCGTCATCCTCGCCGCGTGGCGCTAGTTTCTTGGTATCTCGATGCCTCGTGCCTTGATGGCTTCCCCCAGCTCATCCCCGCCCTTCTCCGTGTCTCCGTGTCTCCGTGTCTCCGTGTCTCCGTGGTTCATCCTCTCCCAAGGAACCCCCATGACCCGCAACTTCGCTCTCGCCGTCCTCGCGCTCACCCCCGACGCCGAGCCTCGCGACTCGGCCTCCCTCACCCCCGACTCCCAGCGCGCCATGGACCTGCTCCACCGCCTCGTCGGCGAGTGGATCCACGAGGGCACGCCCCCCGGCGGCACCGGCGTCTTCCGCGTCCGCAACATCATCTCCAAGGGACCCGACGGCGTCAGCCTCACCAGCCAGGGCTGGCTTGGTGATGCGAACCCCATGCACGCGCACTCGGCCGCCCTCATCCGCCGATCGTTCGACGGCAGCATCCGCTTCGAGAACGTGAGCGAGGCCGGCGACGTGGCCTCGGGCCGCATCACACTGCTCGACGACGACTCCCTCGCCTGGGACTGGAACGTCACCTCTCTCTCGGGCCAGACCGACCGTTTCGCCGTGCAGATGGACTTCCCCGCTGACCCCGACTCCTACCACTTCACCCTTTCGCGCCTCGTCATCGACGACCATGGGGTCCAGACCAGCCAGCAACTGGTGGCCGCCGACTTCACGCGCCTCGAGCGGGCGACCGAAGAGGTTCTGCGCACAACCCCCAGCCCCGCGCACCCCTCCGGCGTTGCCGGCGGGGAGTGATTCGGGCTGATGCAGACCGCGTGGGGTCGCGCACGCCAACAGAACCGACTGCGCCAGCAGTCGGCCACCACCAGGCGCCGGTGCAGGCCCGATCTCGCATACCGCTCGCGAACTCGGCCCGATTGGCCTCCGCGTCCCGCACCTGGCCGCGCCCCAACTACTGCTGCACAGTCTCCCCGGCCCCCGGCGCCGCCACCGGATCCACTGCCCCCGCCCCGCCATCCAGCACACGCACCTGGATGTCCCGGTACATGATCTCATTGCCGGGATGGTGCGTCTGCAGCGCCATGTGTCCGACGCTGAAGTTGTCCAGCTGGGTGTCCACCATCGCCACGCCGTTGATCCACGTCTGGACCCGGTTGCCCACCGCGCGCACCCGGTAATCGAACCACGCCCCATCCCGCGTGATCGGTCCATCCAGGTGCCCGGGCCACGCCCGGTCATACACGCAGCCCGTGAAGTTCCGCGCGTCGTGGTTGTCCACCTGGCACTCATAGCCCAGCGGCCATGTGTCCGGGTTGTCAGGCCGAGGCACCGTCCTCAAGTACATCCCGCTGTTGCCCCGCGTGTTCACCTTCACGAACGCCCGGAACTCAAAGTCGCTCCACTGCCCATCGCTGAACAGGTGCCCCGGCCCATTGCGCCCCACCAGCGTCCCGTCCTCCACCACCCACTCGCCCCCGCCGCGCTGGTGCCAGCCCGTCAGATCGTGCCCGTTGAACACCGGCGTGAAATCCCCAGGGTCCGCGTCGCCCGACAAATCCTTGATCCGCAGGCTGCGGAACCGCACCGGGTCGCCGTGATCCTGCAGCGAGATAGACCCCGTGGGCAGGCGATCCTTGAGCGCCCACGGCTGATCCTCCGTGTGTACGAACCCGCGCTCATCCATCACCTGATCCTGCTGGATATGCACGCCGTTGAGCCACACGTTCAGCGTGTCGCCCACCATCGTGATGTGATACTGGTTCCACTCGCCCGCCGGCTTGACCGCCATCTCCGTCGGCGCGATCGCGTCATACACGCTCCCGCAGAACGTCAGCGTCGCGTCCTTGCCGAACGTGTCAAGAATCTGCACCTCAAAGCCCGTGAACGCCGGATCGCCCACGCTTGACCCCCGCAGCCCAACCCCCGAGTTGCCCTCCGGCGGCACGTTGAACTCCAGATACAGCTCAAAGTCCCGGTACATCTTGCCCGTCTGCAGCCACCCGCCCCGCCCCGAGCCCAGCCCGGCGATCTCGCCGTTGGCTGCCGTCCACGCACCGATGTCACCCGTCGCACGCCACCCCGTCAGGTCGCTGCCGTTGAACAGATCAACCCACCCTTCCCCGCTCGACGCCGGCGGCTCGCCAGCCATCGCCAGCCCCGCGACCATCGACACCACGAACGCTGCGCTGCGACCTGTCATGGGCAATCTCCTGGGATTCGCCAGTAGCGTAGTGGACTCGCGAGCCGGATGCGACGGCCGGACACGGGCGGGTGGCTCCGATCCGCTCGGGCATCCCGCCATCACCCGCCGGCTCGCGCCGACGGCTCTCCGAAGCGCGTGTAGCATCCCCCCGTGGAACCCACTACCAAAGTCACGCACCTGCTCTCCTCCCTGGCCGCGGGAGATCGCCAGGCCTCCGAGCAACTGCTCCCCGTGGTCTACGACCAGCTCCGCCGCGCCGCTCAGCAACGCATGGCCCAGGAACGCACCAGCCACACCCTCTCCGCCACCGCACTCGTCCATGAGGCCTACATGCGCCTCGTCGGCGACGACGACCCCAAGTGGGACGGCCGCGCCCACTTCTACGCCGCCGCCGCCGAGGCCATGCGACGCATCCTCATCGAGCACGCCCGCTCACGCAACCGCGTCAAACGCGGCGGGGACCGCCAACGCATCCCCCTCAACGTCCTCGACCTCGCCGCCGACCAAGATCCCGAGCAGATCATGTCCCTCGACGCCGCGATTGAGCGCCTGGCGAACGAAGACCCACGCCTCGCCGAGATTGTCCGCCTCCGCTTCTACGCCGGCCTCTCGGTCGAACAGACCGCCGCGGCCCTGGCCATCTCCGACCGCACCGTCAAACGAGACTGGGCCTTCGCCCGCGCTTGGCTCCACCGCGAACTCGAATCCGAAGCCGAACAGAATCAACCACAGACGCCCACAGACACCGAGGAAGGCCGCACGGAGAAAGGTGGTTCAAAGGAACACTGAACCGAGGCTCAGAACGGGTCGCGGCGCCTTCAGGCCCGCCTTGAGGCGCTTCGCCCGGCCCGCACACTCCAGCCATCCAACCTCTCCCTTCGTCCCTGCGTCGCCTCGCCACTTTGCCGCTTTGCCACGTTGCCACCCATGTCCAACCTGCCCGACATCCGCCGCATCTTCAACGAGGTCTCCGACCTCCCGCCCGCCGAGCGCGCCCCCGCCCTCGACCGCCTCTGCGCCAACAGCCCCGAACTCCGCGCCCAGATCGACTCTCTCCTGAACTCCCACGATTCCGACGCCTTCCTCTCCAACCCCACCGTCTCCGCCCCGACCCAGATCTCCCCGGGCACGCAAGGCCCGGGCGCCATCATCGGACCCTACAAACTCCTCCAGATGATCGGCGAAGGCGGCTTCGGCATCGTCTACATGGCCGAGCAGCAGCAGCCCGTACGCCGCAAGGTCGCGCTCAAGATCATCAAGCTCGGGATGGACACCCGCCAGGTCATCGCCCGCTTCGAGGCCGAGCGGCAGGCCCTGGCGATGATGGAGCACCCCAACATCGCCAAGGTGCTCGACGCCGGCGCCACCGAGCTCGGGCGGCCCTACTTCGTGATGGAACTCGTCCGCGGCATCCCCATCACCGAATACTGCGACACCAACAAACTCTCCACCGCAGACCGCCTCGCGCTCTTCATGCAGGTCTGCAACGCCGTCCAGCACGCCCACCAGAAGGGCGTCATCCACCGCGACATCAAGCCCTCCAACGTCCTGGTCACCCTGCACGACGGCAAGCCCGTCCCCAAGGTCATCGACTTCGGCATCGCCAAGGCCACCAACCAGCGCCTCACCGACAAGACCCTTTTCACCGAGTTCCGCCAGTTCATCGGCACACCCGAGTACATGTCCCCAGAGCAGGCCGAAATGTCCGGCCTCGACGTGGACACGCGCTCGGACATCTACTCCCTGGGCGTCCTGCTCTACGAACTGCTCACCGGAACCACGCCCTTCGACGCCCTGCAAATGCGGGGTCAGGCCATCGACCGTATCCAGCGACTGATCCGCGAGACCGAACCCCCACGCCCCAGCACCCGCGTGGAAACGCTCGCCTACGCCCCCTCCACCGCCACCACCACCAGCCTGGCCGATGTCGCCCGCCACCGGCGCACCGACGCCGCCGGCCTTGGCAGGCTCCTCCGGGGCGACCTTGACTGGATCGTGATGCGCGCGATCGAGAAGGATCGCACGCGCCGCTACGAGACCGCCACCGCCCTGGCAGACGACGTCCAGCGCCACCTCAACGATGAGCCCGTCGAGGCCGGCCCGCCCTCCACTCTCTATCGCCTCCGCAAGTTCGCCAAACGCAACCGCCTCATGCTGCTGCCCTCGGCCATCGGCGCCGCCGCACTGCTCATCGCCTTCGTCGGCATCATCTTCGGCCTGATTGAGGCCCGTGCCGGTCGCCGCGACGCCGTCGACGCCCAGCGCCAAGCCGAGGAAGCCCGAGGCCAGACCGCCGTCGCCCTCCAGCAGGCCCAGAGCGAGGCCGACCGCAACCGCGCCATCGGCCAGTACCTGCAGGACGCCGTCGCCGCCTCATCCGCCGCCCGAGACACCCACGCGACACGCGCCGACCTCATCCCGCTCTCCGAGATCACGGGCCGAGGCCGCGATCTCTTCCGCGGAGACCACGCCATCATCGCCTCCGCGCTCATGGCCTGGGCCTCGCAGCGGCAACTCGCGGGCGACCCACAGTCCGCTGAACCCGCCCTCCAGGAAGCCGCCGCCATGCTCGTCCGCATGCACGGCGACGCCGACGCCCGCGCCTCGCACGCCCGACTCATGCTCGCCAAGGCCATCGCCGCCCAGCCCGGACGCGAACCCGAAGCCGAGGCCGCCTTCCGCGCCGTCATCGAGGCCACACGCCAGAACCCCGGCCCGGACTCGGGCGAGCACGCCATCGCCCTCGAAGCCCTCGTCGCCCACCTGCTCGCCACCGGACCCACCGGCCGAGAAGACGAGATCGCCGCACTCTGGGGCCAGACCGTGCGCGCCGACGACGCCGCCTTCGGCCCGCTTGATCGCCGCACGATCCGCGAGATGGCCCAGTACGGGCAGTGGTTGCAGATCAAATCCCGCACGGACGAGGCCGTTCCCGTCCTCGAAGAGGCCATTCGCCGCGGCGAGCAGGCTCTGCCCCAGGGCGACCTCACGATCTACCTCGCCATCAACTCCATGATCCTGCTGGAGTTCGCTCAGAACGGCGACTGGGCCAAGGCCGCGGGCTGGTACGACAGGCTGCTGCAGATGAGCGGGATCCTCGGCGGCGAGTACGCCCATTCCGCGGTCGCCATGCGCCTCCAGGCCGCGGGCTTCCACGCCCAGGCCGGCAACACCGCCCTCGCCATCGAGCGCCTTGAACAGTTTCTGCTCGACCGCACCGCGCCGGGCTACGAGTCCGACTGGTCCTCGGCCTCCCGAATCGAGATGAGCATCGCATGGCTCGAAGACGTCCTGGACGCTAACCCCGACCTGGGCCGCCGCGTCCAGCTCGCCCGTGCCGACGGGGCGGATCGCGTCATGGCCGGGATGAGCGCCCCGCCCGCCACCATCCTCTTCAACGCAGGGCAGTGGCTCGCCGACCACGCGTTCGACACCGACGCCGCCGACATCCTCGCCCGCGCCGTCTCCACCCAGCGCACACAGCCACAAAGCGACCCCGTCGCACTCCGCCGCGCACTCACCGCACTGGGCCAGACCCGTCTGCGCCTCCGCGACCACGCCGCCGCCCAACCGCCTCTGCGCGAAGCGCTCGCGCTGGCCGAGTCCCAGCAAGCCCCCGAGGCCGAACTCACCCTCTTGCGCGATGCGCTGGCGACATCTGAGCAGCCCGAACCACCGCCTCGCTGAGCTCGCACACCCCCACGCCGTCCCCGCCGACACCCGCCTCTTGGCCCGGAGGGCGAACACCCCCCGCTCCCGCGGGGGGCTCGGACCCGACTTACACCCCTCGCACAACCACTCACACCAACGGCGTCTGCCCCGGCACCGCCACCGCCGGCACCGAGATCTCACCCTCAAGGCTCGCCGGCATCAGCACCTGCTCGCTGTTCAGCGCCTGCTCCCATGTCACCTCCTGGCCCGTGTACGCCGACATCCGACCCATGATTGCCGTCAGGGTTGACTCCGCGACCTGCCGGGCCTCGTTCAGTCGCTCGCCTCGCATCGCCGCGATGAGGTCCGCGTGCTCCTGCATGTACGGACTCGCGTTCGCCGCTCCGAACCTCCACCCGCGCGCCCCCTCCACCACCGCGAACCCGGGCCGGGTCGTCAGCCTGCCCTGCGTCCCGAAGATCCGCTCCTCCACCCGCCCGGCGCACCCATCAATCTGCCGGCACATGCTCATCACCTGCCGACCGCCGCTGTACTCATACTCCACCGCGAAGTGATCGAAGATGTGCCCATACTCCGCACCCGTCCGCACCTGCCGACCACCCATCCCCATGCACTTCACGGGGTGGCTCCCCATCGCCCAGTTCACCACGTCCAGGTTGTGAACATGCTGCTCGACAATGTGATCCCCCGACAACCATGTGAAGTACAGCCAGTTCCTGATCTGCCACTCCAGGTCGCTCCACTCTGCCTGCCGCGGCCTCAGCCACAGCCCGCCCTGATTCCAGTAGCAGTGCGCCCCGGTCACCTCGCCGATCCGCCCGCTGCGCACCTCCTCCATCGCCGCCAGATACGACGCCTCGTGCCGTCGCTGCGTCCCCGCCACCACGTTCAGCCCCAGCCGATCCGCCGCCTCCGCCGCCGCCAGCACCCGCCGGATTCCCGCCCCATCCACCGCCACCGGCTTTTCCAGGAACACATGCTTGCCCGCCGCGATCGCCGCCTCGAAGTGCATGGGCCTGAACCCGGGCGTCGTCGCCAGGATCACATAATCTACCCCCGGGTCCTCCAGCACCCGCAGGTACGAATCCAGACCCGTGTGGCACTTCTCGACCGCCACCTGTGACCGGTCCCCGAAGTCTCCCATACCCGCCAACTGCTCCCGGCATCCGCCCACCCGATCTCCAAACACGTCCGCCAGCGCGGTGATCCGCGTCCCAGGGTCCGCCTCCAACGCGTTCACCGCCGCGCCAGTCCCGCGCCCCCCGCATCCAATCACGCCAACACGAATCGAGTCCATCCCGCCCACATGGGCCGAACGCGCGACCACGGACGGGGCGGCGCTGCCCCTCGAAGCCAGCAGCGTGCCGGGAACCGCGGCGGCCAACGCGGCCGCACCCGACGTCGTCCTCAAAAAGGCCCGGCGTGACAGCCAACTGGCTTGCGGGTTCTGTCCGGTCTGCATCGATCGACCTCCGATAGGATGCTCCGGCGCGAATGGCCGGGGTGCGCTGCGAGTATGACATCCAACACCACCTCGTGCGCGCGCACCCGCGACACGCACGCCCGGCCCCCCGCTTGCACCGCACACGCCACAGCCCCGCCACCCGGAACACCCAAATGACCACCATCGAACCACGGGCCATGGTCTGCATGGAAGTCGCCGGCGGAAACGTCGCCTACGAGGGCGGCCTCACCCTCCCAGGCCTCGAAGCCTGGGTCATCACACGCCCCTACGAGGGCCAGACCGGCGGCGGCGACGTTCACTATGTCTCCTCCTGTGCCTCCGGGCGAATCACCAGGATGCTCGTCGCCGACGTCTCGGGCCACGGCGAGCACGTCGCAGAGACCTCCACCGCCCTGCGCGACATCATGCGAAAGTACGTCAACTACGTCGACCAGACCGCCGTCGTCCGCGCCATCAACACCGCCTTCTCCTCCGTCGCCGCCGGTCGCTTCGCCACCGCCGTCGTCGCCACCTACTGGGAGCCCACCAGCCGCCTCATCCTCTGCAACGCGGGACACCCCCGCCCAATCCGCCGACTCGCCCGCGACGCCTCATGGTCCACGCTCAGCCTCAAAGCCGCGGCCAGCTCCCCATCCCGAGGCGGCTCGCACGACATCGCCAACCTCCCCCTTGGCATCGAGGAACTCACCCGCTACGAACAGTTCGGCACCCGACTCCGCATCGGCGACGCCGTCCTGCTCTACACCGATGCACTCCTCGAAGCCGCCTCCCCCAACGCCAGACAACTCGGCGAGCAGGGCCTGCTCGACCTGCTCGCGGGCCGCTCCATCGACAATCCCACCCACTTCCTCCGCATCCTTCTCTCCGACATCTCCGACTGGGCCGGCGGCTGCCTGCCCGACGACGCCACCGCCATGCTCATCATCCGCACCCCCACCCGCACGTCGTTCCTCTCGGGCCTGGCCGCTCCGCTCCGCATCGCCCGGGCCGCGCTCACCCGCCGCAGGGGCAAACCCGTCGGCTGGCCGGAGCGACGAATCGACAACCTTCTGGGTACCTTCTTGCCCTGGCTCAACGGCCCGCGCTCCAAGCAGTGACCGCCACACTGCCGCCAGTCTCCGGATGCGTGCCACCACCCAGGGCTCTGCGCGACTGGTGCGCACAACCACCCGCGCGGCCCAAGCCAACCGCAGCCACCATGTCCACCGACCCCCAACTCACCCGCTCCAACCCGGCGCCCATGCCCCGTGTCCTGGCCCTCTGGTCCCATATTTCGGACCATGAAGCCGGCAAAGCCTCATCCCGCGCTGCAACTGGTCGTTCCTGAATCACCTCACCGCGAAAAGCGTCGCGTTATGGATCGCGTACACCGTCCCATCCGCCCCGATCATCGTCGGTGTGTACGCCTGCCCCAACTGCGGCGTCAACACCAGAACCTGCGACAGCGTGTTGGTCGTAAAGTCCCAACGGTACAACTTCCCATCCTCGTTCCCGATCACCGCGCACCGCGTGAACGGATCGATCACCGCCGTGTTGATGCACCACTCCTTCACCGCGTTGGGCGAGCCCGGCCCCGTGTTCACCGGATCGGGCGTCAGGCTCGCGATCGTGATCACCTCCTGCATCACCGTCGCCCCGCTCACCGGGTCCACCATCCCCGTCCCGGGGTCCAGAACCGCGACCTTGTTCACGCCGTCACCGCCCGCCTGCGCGTAGTTGTTGTACTTGGTGAACAGAAGGTAGGGAGAGCTCCCCGTGTACGAGGGCACCGCCGACGCCGGCACCACCGAGGGCGTGTTGTCCCACCCGAACGCGCCCGGCAGCTTCGCCTGGGTCAACCCCGCGTTGAAGTGCAGCATCCAGCCGCGCAGGTGGTTCGAAAAGAACGGGTTCTCCAGCACCCCGTAATACACATCCCCGTCCGGCCCAACCATCGGCGACGACGTGCCGTCATCGAACACATACGCATCCGCACCGCTCACCACGTCCTTCAGCCGCACCGCGCCGGTCGCCGCCAGCGTCGCGCTGTTCAGGGCGAGCAGATACCCGTTGCTCCCCGCGTCCCGCACGCCGAAGTACAGCGTCGAGCCGTCCAGGCTCAGCGCGGGCGCACAGTTGTGCGCCACCTGCTGGATGTTGCCATCACCCGCCGCCGTCGCCGCCGAGACCCACGTCCCGTTGCCGGCAGCGTCCAGCCGCGCGATCCCGCTCACCAGATTCGCCGGCGTCGGGCCCGTCGCCACGAAGCCGAAGTACGCCGTCCCGTCCGGACCCACCGTGATGGGCGTGTTGATCTGCACGTTCGCGTTGTACGTCCCGACACTCGAGCCATACGACGCCATCCCGAAGAACGCCTGCCGCACCACCGTCCCCGTCGGCGAATCCGCGGACGAACGCCTCAGCACCGTCCCCCCAGCACCCGGCGCCAGCACCTGCATCGTCGGCGTGATCGCGATCCCGCACTCGGGAACCCACCCGTGGACCGGAAGCGTGTAGTCCGTCTCCATCGTCCACAAAAGCCCGCCGTTGCTCCCGCGACGACCCTCCACCTTGAAACCGTCAAACGCCCCCGTCTTCACCGGGATCACGATCGTGTTCAGCGGCGTACACAGCGGGCTCCCATAGTGAACGTACAGGATCGTCCCCGTGTACTGCGGGTCAAGGTCCAGAGGCGTCGACCACGCCACGCCCGTCAACGCCCGCGCAGGCCTCGTCGCCACCGCCATGTGCGCCGGCCCGCCACCGAAACCCAGCCAGCTCCGATCCGCCCGGTACGACACGTCCGTCGGACCCGCCGACCCCGACGCCGACATGCACACTCCCACCACACCCAGCAACGCGGCAACTCGACGCATGGCAAAATCCCCCATTGGGCCGGAACGAATCCCGCCCGGCAACCCCGCCCCACTCTACCACAACCGCACCAAATCCCCAAACTTGATGCCGCGATGCCTTCTGCCTCGATGCCCGCCCCTGAATCCACTCGCCTTTGCGTACGGTGCGGCCTTCGCGTTGAACTCGATCAACCCACACCCACCAAACCCACCCCTACACTCGCCCTCGCACAACGGAACCCACGCCATGCTCATCCGCACCCACTCCTGCGGCCAACTCCGCGAGTCCGACATCGGCAAGTCCGCCATCCTCGGCGGATGGGTCAACGCCTACCGGGGCCACGGCACCGGCCTGGTCTTCATCGACCTCCGCGACCGCGAGGGCCTCACCCAGCTTGTCTTCGACCGCGAGGACTCCAACCAGACCGCCCTCGACGCCGCAGACAAACTCCGCAACGAGGACGTCCTGCTCATCGAGGGCACCGTCCGCATCCGCAAGGGCGGCCCCAACCCCAAACTGCCCACAGGCCAGGTCGAGGTCGTCGTCACACGCTGCGATGTGATGAACAAGTCCGAGTCCCTGCCCTTCTCCCCGTCCGACGAGCAGAACATGCCCGGCGAGGAGCTCCGCCTCAAGCACCGATACCTGGACCTGCGCCGCCCCAAGATGCAGGCCATCATGCGGACCCGACACCGCGTCACCAAACTCGCACGCGACTACTTCGACAAGAACGGCTTCCTCGAGGTCGAGACGCCAATCCTCTACAAGTCCACACCCGAGGGCGCCCGAGAGTTCGTCGTGCCCTCGCGCCACGTCCCGGGCCAATGGTACGCGCTGCCGCAATCGCCCCAACTCTTCAAGCAGATCCTCATGGTCGCCGGCTGCGACCGCTACCTCCAGATCACCAGGTGCTTCCGCGATGAGGACCCCCGGGCCGACCGCCAGTCCGAGTTCACCCAGATCGACCTCGAGATGGCCTTCGTCGGACGCGACCAGGTCATGGCCATGATGGAGGGCTTCCTCCGTTCGATTTTCGGCGAGGTCCTGGGCATCACCGTGCCCCCCATCCAGCGCACCCCCTACCGCGAGTGCCTCGAACGCTTCGGCATCGACCGCCCCGACACCCGCTATGGCCTCGAGATCCGCGACATCTCCGCCATCGCCGCCAAAACCGAGTTCGCCGTCTTCAAGTCCGCCCTCGACAAGGCCGCGCCCCTGCCCGCCTACGCCAGCAAAAAGGGCGTCGTCAAGGCCATCCGCGTCCCCGGCGGGGCCGAGAAACTCACACGCAAAATCACCGACGGCTACGCCGAGTGGGTCAAGACCTTTGGCGCGGGCGGCCTGCCCGTCGTCAAGGTCACCGGCCAGCCGGGCGCACTGAACTTCGAGACCGGCGTCGCCAAGTTCCTCGAGCCCGTCAAGGCCGAGCTCATCGCCGCCCTGGGCCTCCAGCCCGGCGACACCGTCCTGTTCGCCGCCGACACCTACAGCGTCGCCACCAAGACCCTGGGCGAACTCCGCCAGAAGGTCGGGCGCGACATGGGCGTGGTCCCCGAGTGGGGAAAGGCCTGGAACTTCCTGTGGATGATCGACCCCCCCATGTTCGAGCGCAACAAGGACTCGGGCAAGTGGGTCGCCCTGCACCACCCCTTCACAGCCCCGCGGGCCGACCACGTCCAGGCCTTCCTCGACGCCCTCGAGCACGACGACGTCGCCCTCGAGGGCGTGGTCTCCGCCGGCTACGACTGCGTGCTCAACGGCTCCGAGATCGGCGGCGGCTCCATCCGCATCCACGACCCGCGCGTCCAGCGCAAGGTCTTCGGGCTGCTGGGCCTCTCGCCCGAGCAGGCCGAGCAGAAGTTCTCGTTCCTGCTCGAAGCCCTCAAGTTCGGCGCGCCCCCGCACGGCGGGATCGCCTTCGGCCTGGACCGCCTCATCATGCACCTGTGCGGCACCGACAACATCCGCGACGTCATCGCCTTCCCCAAGACCCAGGTCGGCGCCGACCTCATGACCCGCGCGCCGGGACCGGTCACCCCCGAGCAGCTCGCCGAACTGCACGTCAAGTCGACGTGGGTGCCGCCCGACACGCGAGCCTGAGCCGCTACTCGACCTCGAACAGGAACTCGACCTCCACCGGCGCACCCAGTGGAAGGTCGCTCGCGCCCACCGCCGCCCGCGCGTGACGCCCGGCCTCGCCGAACACCTGCACCATCAGCTCGCTCGCCCCGTTGCCGATCTTGGGCTCCTCATGGAACCCCGGCGCGGCCGACACGAACACGCCCAGCCGCACCACCCGCCGCACTCGATCCAGAGTCCCCACCGCATCGCGGACCACCGCCAGCCCGTTGATCGCGCACTGCCGCGCGCACGCCACCGCCGTCCCCATGTCAACCTGATCCGGCACTCGCCCGGTCGCCAGCAACGCCCCATCCTTGAACGGGATCTGGCCCGACACGAACACCAGGTTGCCGGTCCGCACGAACGGCACATACGCCGCCACAGGCCGCGGCGCGGCCGGCAACGTGATCCCAAGACCGGCCAACCGTGCCTCCGCCGTGTCAGGCTGTCCCATGCTCGCTCCTTGCTTGATGCCCCGGTGCCCTATGCCTCGATGCCTTCACCCACGTTGTTCACAACAGCCGCGCGATCTGCCGCGCCAGGTCCGCCCCGTGCTCCGCGTCCAGCTTCCGCGGGTTCCACTTCACGCCGAACCCCTCCGACCCATCCGCGTGCCGCGGGATGATGTGGACGTGAACGTGCGGCACCTCCTGCCCCGACGCCGCCCCGTTGTTGACCACCAGGTTGTACGCCGCCGCCCCGGTGGCCTTGACCACCGCCCGGCACACGCGCGGCAGCGCGCGCCCCAGCCCCGCCGCCGCCGGGTCCGAGAGTTCGCCCATCGTCGCCGCCGGCTCCTTGGTCACCAGCAAGGTGTGCCCGCGCGACACCGGGTTGATGTCCAGAAACGCGAGCACCCACTCGTCCTGGTAGACGCGATGGCAGGGGGTCTCGCCGCGGATGATCTTGGAGAAGATCGTGTCGCTCATTGTCGGCATCGTACCGCCCACAGCCTCTCCCATCGCGACCTTCGCCTCCTTCGCGAACTTTGCGTTCCGATGGAACTCTCGCAACGCCAGACACTTGCAACACAGCCTCCGGAATTCTGCAACTCGACTGCGGTTCCATCCGACGCTTGTCGCCTCGCCCCGTACGCCCGGCTTATGCCGCGCGCTCGACGACCCGGAGCTTTCCATGGATATCAACGCCCGCCTAACCGCACTCGAATCTCGCACCAACCGGCTGGAGCGATCGGCGCGGCATTGGCGACGGATCGCGCTGGGCGTGTCGGCGCTTCTGGGCGCTGGCGTGCTGATGGCCGCCCGGCAGAGCGTCCCGACCGCCGATGTGATTCGCGCCACGACGCTCGAAATTCTGAACGACGACGACGACGTGGTGATCTCGCTGTCGTCCGACGACTTCGGGGGTCTGGTCAACGTGTTCAACAAGGGCGGGGACCGCGTGGCGTCGATGGAGGTCAACGCCAGCGGCGGGCTGATGACCATCGCCGACAAGCGGGGCGAGATCCGGGCCGCCACCCAGACCGACGAGTTCGGCGGCATGTTCGTGGCGTTCTCGGAGTCGGGCCAGAAGGCGGCGTCGCTGGAGGTCCATGAGAACGGCGGGCTGGTCACGATCTGCGACGAGGAGGGGACCGCGCTGGCCGCGATGGACGTGTCGGACCAGGGTGGGCGGTTCGTGGTCAACGGTCCAGGCGAGAACGCGTCGGTGGTGCTGGCGCGGGACAACCGGGGGACGGGGCTCGCGTTCCTGGCGACGGCGGGGGGCGACCAGGTTTTCCTGGCCGGGGCCAACGACGCGGGGGACGGGATGGTCAACACATACGACTCGGCGGGCAAGCCGATCATCACGCTGGGTTCCACGGGTCGCAACGCGCTGTTGTCGCTGTTCGACTCCCGCGGGAACGAGGCGGTGCAGATCGGGGTGATCGCCGGGGCGGGTCGGGTGGAGGTTCGGGACCGCCAAGGGAACACGGAGCGGCTGACGCCCTGACGGGCGTGGCCGGGTTTTCCACATCGCTGGTTTCTGGCCCGTTTGGGTACAGTGTGCATCTTGACGGGATCGCTCGAACACGAATCACGCCGTAACCCGCCGCGCTCCGATCGCCGGTTCGGAGGCATTCGAGGCATTCGCCCCGGGCGGCCCGCACCGGCAGGAAAGGAAGATCGATGAATCTTGAACAGCGCGTTGCCGCCCTTGAGACGATGTCCGCCACGCTGGTCGCCCAGGCGGCCGCTTCGAAGACCTCCGCTCGCCGCTGGCGGCTGACGGCGATCACGGCCGGTCTGGCGATGGTCGGCGCGGTGGGCCTGGCGGCCAACCAGTCCCGCCAGGTCGCCGATGTCGTCACGGCCGAGATGATCGAGATCGTCAACGGCGACGGCGACACGGTGATGGAGCTTACGTCCGACCCCACCGGCGGCCTGATCCGGCTGATGAACTCCGACGGCGACATTGTCGGGACGTTCGAGGTGTACGAGACGGGCGGCTACCTGTCGATCCGGAACCCCGGCGAGGACGAGATGGCCGTGGTCCGCTGCGACGACTTCGGCGGCGTGTTCTCGATCAACAACGCGGAGGGCGGTCGCGGTGCGTCGATGGAAGTCGACGACGTGGGCGGCATCTTCCAGATCTGGGACACCGAGTCGGAGTCGATCGTTGCGGTCATGGACGTGGTGGACGGCAACGGGCGCGTGCTCGTGACCGATCCGGACCGGGAGGAGACCAACGAGCTGGTTCCGTAAGGACAGGCTTGCGTGAGTGGATGACGAATCCGACGGCCCGCGGGATGACCCGTGGGCCGTTGGTTTTTTTAGGGGCGAGCGCGATGGGCGCACGGACGGGCCATGCCCCCTTGCGTCAACTTCGCAGAGCCTTGTTCACACCTGCCTCGCACGCGGGAGAGGGGCGCGAGGCGACGGCGCTTACGAGGGGTCGAAGACGACAGGAATGGGGG
>CAZHKB010000019.1:0-17399 GCA_964533405.1 uncultured Phycisphaeraceae bacterium
CGGCTGCATCGAAAATGGGCGGCGGGTGCTGCGGCGGGGCCGGTAAGGCGACCGCCGCCGCGAAGCCCGGCGTGCGTCCGACCGGCGGATGCTGCGGCTGAGCGAGGGACGGGCCGAAGAAACCACGGAGTTGATGTGATGATCGCGAAGCGAAACAAGAAGGGCAAACCCACTGGTACGCCGACCTTGAACGGCGCGCCCTGCGGCTGCGGCCCTGGGTCGGCCTGCTCGCTCAAGGGCGGGCCGCGCGCGGGCCAACCGGCGGCGGTGCGCGAGGGCGTCGGGCCGGGCGCGCACGCGGCCGGCGTGGACAACGCGCTCAAGGCCGCCAACCTCAAGCACCTGCGGCGGATCGAGGGGCAGGTGCGCGGGCTGGCGGGAATGGTCGAGGAGGACCGCTACTGCGCGGACATCATCACGCAGGTGTCGGCGGTGCGCGAGTCGCTGCAAGCCGTGGCCCGAAATCTGATGCGCAACCATCTTCGGTATTGCGCCGCACGCGCGATGCATGATGAGGGAATGACTCGGGAGGCGATGGTGGACGAACTGATGGAACTCGTCGCCAAACTGCGCGCATGACTCGACAGGAACGCGATGTGGACCATGAGTTGCACCTGCGGATGCCACAACCACAAGCCGCCCACGACGGGATGGGAGAGGTTTATGCCCGCGATCGTGGGCGCGGCGAGTGTCGCGGCCCGAGTCGCGGGGGCGATGCTCAAAGCGTCTCGCAACGCGCTCCTGCCCGACGCGCCGCTCGGAGATCGCACGAACTCCGCCGCGCGGCATTGAGTCGCTGATGGATCGGAAAGGACCACGATGAACCACGAACACCGGCACGGTGCGGAGATGACCGTGCCCCATGACGCGAGCACGCCGTCGGGATCGATCGCCCCCGCGGCCCCCGCTCTGGATAGGCGTGTCGATCTGCCGCTCACGGGCATGACGTGCGCTTCGTGCGCCAACACCATCGAGAGGGCGCTGGGCAAGGCCCCGGGTGTGTCGAAGGCGAGCGTGAACTTTGCCACCAAGACCGCGACGGTGCGGTACGACGCCGCGACGACTTCGCCGGAGAATCTGGTCAACGTGGTGAAAGGGACGGGGTACGACGCGGTGCTGCCCGAGTCAGCATCCGAACCCGCCGCCGGGGATCAGCACGCGATGCGTGGTATGTCCGCCGCCGAGCACGCCGCCACGCCCGCCGGTCATGCGATGGGCAAAGGTGAAGACCACTCCGCCCACATGAACGTCAACGCCCGCGAGCAGGCGGTTCTGCTCCGCAAGGTCATCATCGGCGCAGCCCTTTCACTGCCCGTGCTGATCATCGCGATGTCGCACGGGAAGATCGCCCTTCTGAACCAGCCGTGGATCAACTGGCTCCAGCTCGCACTCACCACACCGGTGGTGGTCTGGTGCGGGTCGCAGTTCTACCGGATGGCATGGATGGGCCTGAAGCACTTCCGGGCGAACATGGACTCGCTGGTCGCTCTGGGCACGGGCACGGCGTTCCTGTACTCCATCGCCGCGACGGTTTGGCCGGGATTCTTCGCGGCGGCTCAGACCAGCACGATGGCTGATATGACGATGGTGCCCGTGTACTACGAGGCCGCGGCAGTCATCATCGTTCTCGTGCTGCTCGGCAAACTCTTTGAGGCCAGAGCCACGGGGAACACCAGCGCCGCGATCCGGCGGCTCATCGGGCTGCAAGCCAAGACCGCCCGTGTGGTGCGGAGCGGTCGGGAACAGGACATCCCCGTCGAACAGGTCATCGTCGGTGACTCGGTTGTCGTTCGCCCCGGCGAAAAGATCCCTGTCGACGGCAAAGTGGAGATCGGAAGCTCCGCCATCGACGAGTCGATGCTGACGGGAGAGAGCATCCCCGTCGAAAAGAAGTCCGGGGACACGGTGTTCGGGGCGACCATCAACACGACCGGCTCGCTGACCTTCCGCGCCACGAAGGTCGGCAAGGACACCGCGCTGCAACAGATTGTCCACCTCGTTCAGGAAGCACAGGGCAACAAGGCCCCGATTGCCCGTCTGGCGGACACCATCAGCGGCTACTTCACGCCCGTGGTACTCGGCATCGCGCTCATCACATTCGTGGTCTGGTACTTCGTGGCTCCGGTCGACACACGGCTGAGCATGGCCCTGCTCGCCTTCGTGTCCGTTCTCATCATCGCGTGCCCTTGCGCCCTCGGACTCGCGACGCCCACGGCGATCATGGTCGGCACGGGCCGCGGGGCCGAGCACGGCATCCTCATCAAAGGCGGCGAAGCGCTCGAGACAGCCCACAAGCTCACGGCGATCATCCTCGACAAGACCGGCACCATCACGCAGGGCAAGCCCGCGTTGACGGACGTGCGGGCGCTACCGGGCACGACCGAAGCGGACCTGGTGCGCCTCGTCGCGTCCGCGGAGCGGCGGAGTGAACACCCCCTGGCCGCCGCGATCGTGGAAGGGGCCGAGGCCCGCGGCCTGACGCTGGCGGAACCCAGCGCGTTCAAGGCCGTCGTCGGCCACGGCATCGAGGCAACTGTGGATGGGCGCGCCGTCCTGATCGGCAAGCGGGCGCTCCTCGCGGACCGCGGCATCGACACCACGGCGCTCGACGCCTTCGCCAGCGAACTGGCCACAGAGGGAAAGACCCCCATGTACGCCGCGATCGACGGCAAGCCCGCCGGGTTGATCGCCGTTGCCGATCGGCTGAAGCCCGAGTCCAAGGCTGCCATCGCGCAGATGCAAAAAATGGGCCTGCGCGTCGCCATGATCACCGGCGACAACGCCAAGACCGCCGCGTCCGTCGCGAAGGAAGTGGGCATCGCACCCGACATGGTCTTCGCCGAGGTGCTGCCGGGGAACAAGGCCGAGCACGTCAAGAAACTCCAGGCGCAAGGCTTCGTGGTCGGCATGGTCGGCGATGGCATCAACGACGCCCCGGCCCTCGCCCAAGCCGACATTGGCCTGGCGATGGGCACCGGCACCGACGTCGCCATCGAGGCCTCCGACATCACGCTTATCCGCGGCGACCTGCGAACCATTCCGCAGGCAATCGCCCTCTCCCGGGCCACGATGCGCACGATCCGCCAGAACCTGTTCTGGGCGTTCATCTACAACGTCATCGGCATCCCCATCGCCGCGGGAGCGCTGTATCCACTCACAGGCTGGCTCCTCTCGCCGATCATCGCCAGCGGCGCCATGGCGTTCTCGAGCGTGTCGGTCGTGCTGAACAGTCTCAGGCTGCGGAGGGCGGGCGTCGGGACAACTCCCACCGTCGCGCGACCAGCTCACCCCAATGTCCGCGGCCTCTGACAGTCGCGGCTCCGAGGACGTAACAACCTTGGTACAGCCGTGACCCGTCGATCTCTCCTGTGCCGCGAGTGAACATCCCCGCCTCCACACCCGGCGTTCGCGAGGCTGGTTGCGCCGTTGAACGACTCGTTCGGCGGCGTCTCTCGCAACTCTCTGTTGTTGCAACTGTTAGCCGGGGTCGCCCTGCCCCTTCGTGAAGCGAAGGTCCGGGGTTCAAGTCCCCGAGGTGGCTGTTTACGCGGGGACGTGCCGGGCGGTGCCCAAACCCCGGCTTTTCCGGCTCGCTGCGCGGGGGGATCGGTCCCCGATGCGGGGCGGTCGGGAGTTGGGCGTGACGCCCGGAGTTGCCCCCCAGTTCCGCCAGTTCGTGGCGCCGAGTGTGAATATCCGTGCCACTTCCGCGCTGGGCGCGGGCGGCGAGAGCGGCACCAAGCCGTCCCCTGATCGTCTGGCTCTTGCCCCGCCCGTGAGGCGGGTGCGAGTCCGGGTCGGGGTCGAGCGCCAAGCGCCAAGCGCTGGCGATGATGGACCATCCCAACATCGCCCGGGTTCTGGATACCGGATCGACCGAGGCCGGTCGCCCGTACTTCGTGATGGAGTACATCAAGAGCGTCCCGATCCTGGAGTACTGCGACCAGGAGAAACTGGACACCGAGGCGCGGCTTGTGTTGTTCACCAGCGTGTGCCAGGCCATCCAGCACGCCCACCAGAAGGGGATCATCCATCGCGACATCAAGCCCAGCAACGTTCTGGTCACGCTGCACGACGGCGTGCCGGTGCCCAAGGTCATCGACTTTGGGATCACCACGGCGACCAACTCGGAACTGACGAGCAAGACGCTGCTCACCGAGCACCGGCAGATGATCGGAACCCCGGCGTACATGAGCCCGGAGCAGGCGGAAATGTCGGGTCTGGATATCGACACCCGGAGCGACATCGACTCACTCGGCGCGCCGCTGCACGAGCTGCTGACGGAGATGACGCCCTTTACAACCCAGGAACCGCGTTCCGAGGGCTTCGCGAGGATGATGCGGATCATCCGTGAGGTCGAGCCGCACAACCCCGGCAAGCGCCTGTCGTCGCTGGGTGAGACCGGCACCCGCACCGCCCGGCTGCGCCATGTGGCCGACGGGCACAAGCTCAGCACGATGCGCCGCGGCGACCTGGACTGGATCGTGATGAAGTGCCTGGAGAGGAACCGCCAGCGCCGCTATCAGACGGCCAGCGGGCTGGCCGCGGACATCCACCGGCACCTGGCCGATGAGCCGGTCTCGGCCGGCCCGCCCACCGCGGGCTACAGGCTTCGAAAGTTCATCAAGCGGAACAAGGGGCAGGTGATCGCGGGGGGCATCGTGGCCGCGGCGTTGGTCACGGGCGTGGCGGGCACGTCGACCGGCCTGGTGTGGGCGCTGAGTGAGAAGGAGCGGGCCCACACCGAGACGGAGCGCGCCATCGCCTCGGCGTTGGCCCACGGCGAGGCCGGGCGATCGGCCGAGGCCAACGAGAAGCGTACGAAGGAGTCGGCCGAGGTCGCCCAGCGCGAGCTGGCACGGGCGACCGCGATCAAGGGCCGCACCGGCGGATGGGTCGTCGTCGCCTACCCCTCAGACGACGACAGCACCGGCGTCATGTCCTTCATGACCAGCCATCTCGGCGTAACCTATGAACGCGACCGGGGCTCCGGCAGCGCGGCCGCCGCCACGCGCATGTCCACCTTTGACCCCGAAGCCGTGACCCCCGTGTCTTCCCAACCCTGAGGCACACCGGATGCCGCCCTCTCCCCCCGCGTCGTACCAGCTTCACACATGCGCCACGAACCACAGGCTCCCTCGGGCACCCCACGGCTGACCTTGCGTCTGGTTGGTCACGCGCCTCGCCGATTGGCGACGCTGACACTCGCGATTCTCGCCTGCAACGCCGCTGCCCGCCAGCCCGGTGCCCCAGATCCAAGCGCGCCCCCGACCGCCGCCGCGCCTGAGGGCATGGTCTGGATCCCCGCCCGCGAGTTCGTCATGGGCGGCGTCGGCCCCGAGATCCGCCCCGACGAGCTACCCCCCCACCGCGTCCGCGTCGACGGCCTCTGGATGGACGCCACCGAGGTCACCAACGCCCAGTTCCGCGCGTTCATCGACGCCACCGGCTACATCACCACCGCCCAGCGCGCCATCGAGTGGGAGGTACTCCGCCTCCAGGTCCCTCCCGACACGCCGAGGCCAGATGACGCCATGCTCGCGCCCGGATCGCTCGTCTTCACGCCGCCTCACGCAATCCGCGGCCTGGCCGACATCACGCAGTGGTGGCAGTGGGTCCCCGGGGCCGACTGGGGCCATCCCACCGGCCCGCGAAGTTCGATCGAGGGGCTGGACGATCATCCCGTGGTGCATGTGTCCCACGATGATGCGCTGGCCTATTGCCAGTGGGCGGGCAAGCGGCTGCCGACGGAGGCCGAGTGGGAACGGGCAGCCCGCGGCGAACTCGACTCCGCGCCCTTCATCTGGGGCGATGATCCGATCACTCCCGACCGCGCCAACGTCTTCCAGGGACAGTTCCCGGTCCACAACGCCGCACTGGACGGCTTCGAGACCACCGCGCCCGTCGCCACCTTCCCCGCCAACTCGATGGGCCTGCACGACATGGCCGGCAACGTGTGGGAATGGTGCGCGGACTATTACCGGGGCGACGCCTACGCGCGCCTGGCCCGACGGATCGGCCCCGATGGCGTCGCCCTCAACCCGCCCGGCCCGGACCATTGCCGCGACCCGCGCAACCCGCTCTCGACCACCAGCCGTGTCCAGCGCGGCGGTTCGTTCCTGTGCAACGCGGTCTACTGCTCGAGTTACCGCCCCAGCGCGCGAATGGGCTGTCCAGGCGACACCTCGCTCTCGCACACGGGGTTCAGGTGCGTCATGGACGCGGACCCGCCAATCATCGCTCAGACACCCGCCGGCACGCCGTAGCCGACGAAAACTCCCATGCCTGGCTCACCGGGCTACGCCACGCCCAACGGCGCCGCGAACAACGACGACTTTTTCTACAATCTCGCGGTCTTCTCATCGTTCGGATGCTGAGGCCAACCGCAACCCCGTCCGGTCGCCGCGGCACGCACCTGATCGCTGGCTCGTCCCGGTCCGTCACCCGTGGCCGCTTCTCACTCGATCCCGCTCGTGTCGACCCACATCAGCGGCTCGCACATTCTCCCATCCGGCCCGAACTCCATCTCCGGGATGTTCACCTCGGGGAACGCGCCGTACACCTGGCTCGCGGTCATGCCTGACGCCAGCACCTGCCCTTGCAGGTCGGCGACGCTGTACCGCACACCATCGCTCCCGCCATACACCCACACGAACAGCGACGGCCCGATGATGATGCCCAGGTTCGCCCGACCCTGCTCGTCGTGGCGAGGCGGGGCCGGAATCCCCGCGTGACCGGCCAGACCCGCGGCGTCGAGGAACTGGTCGGAAGGCGCCTCGAGCGTAAACGCCGGGACGTGCGCAGAGTGCAATCGCGCGGCCTCGCGCGGGCCGACGCTCGGCCCCTCCCAGCCAACCCCTGCCGCCTGGCTGAACTGCGGGCGCGTCATCAGCGACACGCACCCCAGAATCCCGACCACCGCGAGCCCCAGCACGATGCGTGTCGTCCGCTCGGTCGACTCGCAGCCGCAGACGGGGCGGGCCGTGGCGGGGGCGGAGGTCCGAGAATCCTGTGGAGCAGCAGTACCCATGAACGATCTATCGGCCGGTTGGAAGCGCGACCAAAGCCGGGCCTGGGCTGGAGTTTGGGCGTCCGGTTCTGGTCCCGATCGAGCGCGGCTCGCAACGCCGGGTGCAAAGAAACATGTGCCGAAAGCAGCCGCTGGTGGTGAGAACCGCACGCACTTCTCGGACGCCCGCCCGCCTTTCGGGGTGCGTGGGTCTAGAATCCCCGCGTAAGGCCCCGTCGTCTAGCCTGGTCCAGGACACCACCCTTTCACGGTGGACACACGGGTTCGAATCCCGTCGGGGTCATTGTGTTTCCCGCGTCGGTATGCCGCGGAGCGAGCAACGAAAAAAGCCCCCGGCGATGGCCGGGGGCTTTTCGTCGGCATGTCAATCGGTCGAGACGGGTGAGCGTTACCGCTTGCGACGCGCCGCCACCAGCGTGCCCAGGCCCAGCAGCATGAGCGCGCCCGGGGCAGGGACGACGGCCAGCCGCTGCGGGAGCGTGCCGTCGTTGAGGATCTTGGTCAGGTTCGCGCCGTTCACATCGACCTCCCAGATGCCGGGAGTCGCGGAGCGGTCGCCCAGGGCGAGCTTGTTGCTGAACGGGTTGTACACGATGTCGTTGATGAAGGGCAGGTTGTTCAGCAGCAGCGTGAAGGAGCCAACGGTGCCGCCGGGGGTCAGGTCGGCCCGGAAGACGCGGCTGACGTTGTCCTCGAAGTCAAAGGTCGCGATGAACAGCGAGTCGCCGACGTTGGCGATGCCGTTGGCGCGCCCGATGGGCTTGCTGAACCCGGTCTGGGCCGTGTTGCCCATGTCGAGCAGCAGGGTCTCGGTGCCGGCCAACGTGCCGGGGTTGACGTCCAGGCGGTGCAGCGTGCTGGCTCGCTGCGTGAACCCGGGGGCGATCGTGGGCGAGCCCTCGACGGCGGTCATGAAGAACTGGTTGGCGTGCCCGCTCCAGTGCGCGATCGCGCCGCCGGCGTTGTAAAACGGGAAGTTGGTGCCGGGAGCCTCGGCGTGCATCAGGGTCGTGGCGCCGGTGCTGGCGTTGATGTTGTAGATGCCCTCGGAGCGGTTGGGCAGGGGCTCCTGAACGCCCGGGTTGTTGATGGTGACCAGGCCGTTGTACGGCGCGTGGTAGATGTGATGATTGGGATTCTGGATCGGGTCGCCGCTCTTGAGCACATTGGTGACGGCGGGGCCGGCGAACCAGTTGTCCACCGTGTACATCATCGCAGCGGTGTTCACCGGCTGCTGGACGGGGAACGGTCCGTTGCCCACGAAGAGCCGGTTGTTGGGGCCAACCGCGATGCCCAGCAGGCGGGTGGCGGGGCCAAGGTTGGCGACCTGGGTGGCGCTGGCGGCCCCCGTGGGCAGGTGGTAGACGAAGTTCTCGTTGCCCGTGAAGACGTAGCTGCCATTGGTCTGGGCCGAGGCGATTCCGCCAAGTGAGCCGGCAACCAGGGCAATCATCGCGATCTTGTTCTTCATCTCTCGTGGCTCCTGTGGATGGCGTGTGGTGAGACCGGAGGACGGTAGCGCATCATGTCGCGTTTGGGGCATCCGAATGCAGTACCCATCGGATTCCGCAGAGGATCTTTAGCCCGGCCCAACGACTTACACCCTGCCTTACGCAAAGGGTCGATCGGCGGATTGGACCTGCGGCCAGTGCCGCAACTCCTCCAGCTCGACATTCTACGGCCGGATCCGGCGGGAGTCGATGGAAATCGTTGGTGGGCTATGTGTGAGGACTGTGCGAATCGGCCAGTCTTGCGCGCGTTTGCGCCGGGTTGCGTCGATTTCGGGGTTTGCGGGGGCTACAACAATGGGCTCCCCCACTTTCCGGACCGCCACACGTTATGAGCCCGACCTCGCTGCCGTCCCGAGCGACCCCCGATTCCGGGGGGGTTCAGGCCGCGCCAGCCCAAGTGGCCGTGCCCGCCTGTGGTCCGGTTCCGGCCCCCGGATCGGTTGGCAACGACCTGAGTGGCCGACGTGCGCGGGTGATCGGCGGGATCGTCGGCGCGCACAGCGTCATCGACTACTTCTCGTTCATCGTTGTCGCGCTGCTGCCGCTGCTCGCGGCGCGGCTCGAACTGACCAACTTTCAGAAGGCCATGCTGCTCGGATCGGGGTCGATCATGGGGCTGATCCAGCCGCTGGTGGCGTGGATCGGGGATCGCCACAACACGCGGATCATCGCGACCATCGGGTTTGTCGTGGGCGTGGCGGCCTGCAGCACGCTGGGGCTGGCCCAGAACTTCTGGCAGTTGCTGGTGCTCAGCGTGATCGGCTCGGCCGGGGTCAACGCGTTCCACCCGCCGGCGGCGGCGGTGATCGGGCAGATGGCCGGGGCACGGCGCGCCCTGGGCGTGTCACTGTTCTTCGTCGCGGGGATGCTGGGCGGCATGGCGGGCAATGTCGTGACGCCATACCTGGTGCGCTGGATGGGCGGCCTGGCGGGCGGGCAGGGCGAGGCGGGATTGACGCTCGGGTTGCAGTGGCAGTCGGCGTTGATCGTCCCGGGGGTGCTGGTGGCGGTGGTGCTGGCGCGTGCAATCCACGATGCGCCGCACCGGACCGCGGGGGCGGACCGGGAGCACGCCGCGCTGCCCGAGGATGTACGTCGGCTGCGTTGGCGTGCGGTCTGGATCCTGTATGCGGCCAGCGTGACGCGGTTCACGGTCAATGCCGCGCTCGTCTACCTGTTCGTGCGCTGGATCGAGACGCTGGCGATGGAGCGGGCGGGCGCGACGCAGGTGGGCGCCGACGTGGGGATCGCCGCCTCGGTGCTCAACGGCAAGTTCCAGGCGGCGATGCAGCTGGGCATGGGCGGAGCGGGGCTGACCGCCGGGTGGTTGCTGGCCAAGCGGCACGAGAAGGCGTCGCTGGTGGTCGTCCCGCTGGCGGGCGCGCTGACGATCGCGGCGATTCCGTTCGTGGACGACCTGGGCCTGAACCACGGGGGGGTGATCGCTCTGGGTCTGGCGCTGGCCGTGCTGACGGGAGTTGGCTTCGGCGGGACGGTGCCGACCGTGATCGCGCTGGCCCAGCGGCTGCTCCCGCACCGCACGACGCTGGCGTCGGGGATGATGATGGGCGGGGCGTGGGGCCTGGCGTTTGTGGGCCCACCGATCGCGGAGCAGATCGAGCGACGGGCGAGCCTGGACACGGCGTTCTTCGTGACCGCGGCGTTGCTGACGGTGTGCGCGGGCTTCGGGGCGATGCTGCCGGGGCGGGTGCTGCGCGAGGCGTAAGACTCGGCCCCGCAGGGGTAGCGGGCCTCTGGCCCGCGGCCCTGGGTTGCCCGGGTGCATCGCGGTTGGATGCAACGGTGTCGGGCCAGAAGCCCGACACCCCTTGCCTCAGGTTCTCGGGGCACACGCTACGCTCTTGGCCGATGACCCCGGGCTACCGCCCGGGGCTCGGACCCGACTCTTGGAGTGCCCGATGCGCTATCGCGACCGCCTGATCCTGATGATGGGCGGCGTCGTGCTCCTGACGGGCGTCTTGGTCGTCGCGATCAGTTACTGGCTGACGCGCGGCCTGCTGGTGGATGCGATCCGCAGCCAGGTGCTCTCCATCGCGGCCACCGCCGCGGAGCAGATCGACGCCAACGCGCTGGCACGCATCCAGTCGCCCAGCGATCAGGGAACGGCGGACTACGCGGCCCTGGAGGCGCAGTTGCGGCGTTTCCGCGACGCGAATCGCCGGGATGACGTGTACCTGCGGTACGTGTACATCGGCAGGCCGACGCCCGAAGACCCCTCGCGATGGTCGTTCGTGGTGGACGCCGAGGAGGCCGAATCGGGCGATAAGTCGCCGGTCGGGGCCATGGGCTCGAACTCCGTGCCGTTCCGCGTCGACTCGCGCTTCACCGAGTTCGTGACCGATGAGTTCGGCACGTTCCTCTCGGGGACCGCCCCGATCCGGGACGGCGAGGGACGGGCAGTGGCGTTCGTGGGCGTCGACATGGCGGTGAGCGATGTGTTGACGCAGACCAACGCGATGCTGGTGTATGGCATCGCGGCGTTGGTGGTCGCGGTCGGGCCCGTCACGCTGCTCTCGATCGCGCTGGCCCGCCGTGTGACCAGGCCCATCGAGCAGTCGTGCGACGTGGCACGCCGCATCGGCACCGGCGACCTCTCGGCCCGGTTCCACAGCACGGGGAGCAAGGAGTTCACGGCCCTGTCCGAGGCTCTCAACAGCATGACCCAGCAGCTCCGCGATCGCCTGAAACTGCGCGAGTCGCTGGCCCTGGCGATGGAGGTGCAGCAGGGCCTGCTGCCCAGCGAGGCGCCCAAGGTGCCGGGCTTGGAGATCGCCGGGCGGTCGATCTACTGCGACCAGACGGGTGGGGATTACTACGACTACCTTGACCTGTCGGAGGTCGGGCCGGGCTCGGTGGGCGTGGCGGTGGGCGACGTGGTGGGGCATGGCGTGGCGGCCGCGCTGCTGATGACCACGGCCCGGGCCATCCTGCGCTCGCACGCGGCCAAGCCCGGCGAACTGGGCACATTGATGACCCAGATGAACCGCCTGCTGTCCACCGACACGGAGGCGGGCGGGCGATTCATGACCCTCTTGTTCACGATCATCGACCGCGAGGGCGGCACGCTTCGTTGGGTCAACGCGGGCCACGAGCCGGCCATGCTGTTCGACGCCCGGGACGGCGATTTCAAGGAACTCGGCGGCGGCGACATTCCGCTTGGCATCGAGCCGTCCTACCGCTTCGAGGAGCTGCGGTTCGCCGGCCTGCGCGAGGGCCAGGTGCTGCTGATGGGGACCGACGGCATCTGGGAGGCGCGTGATCCGGCGGGCAAGTGGTTCGGCAAGAAGGTGCTGCGCGACATCCTTCGCGAGCACGCGGGCAAGCCGGCCGAGACGATCGCGGGCATCATCACCGGGACGCTGGAAAAGTTCCGCGGGAGCAGGCCGCAGGAGGATGATGTGACGCTGGTGGTGATCAAGGTCGTCGGGATGTGAGGCAAGGTCGAGAGCAAGAGAGCCAGACAGCGGGGGTCGAGAAGTTCGGGAGGGCGCGGAAAATGAAACGGCCCCGGTCGGGGGACCGGGGCCGTGAGGGGACTGAGGATTCAGATGCCAGAACCCAGATCGCAGATCTCAAATTTCAAATCTCAAAGTTCAGATCTGAGGGTTGAGATCGAGGGACCAACTCTCACCGCGCGTCTTCGCCCGCGGCGTACTCGGCGCGGGTCGCCTCATAGGCTTCCTTCTGCTCGGGCGTCTGGGCGTGCTCGATGGCCTTGTCCATCACCTCGAGGGCCTGCGCGACCTTGCCGTCCATGTAGTAGGCCTTGGCCAGGGTGTCGAGGATGTCGCCGTTCTCGTAGTCGGTCAGTTCGCAAGCCCGCTCGGCGGCCCTCGTGGCGAACGCGATGTCGCGCTCCTCGATCGCCTCGTAGGTCAGCACTTGCCAGGAGATCTGGTTGAGGGTCGTGGAGTCCTCGGACCAGTCGCGCTCGAGCAGGGCGCCCGCGACCTCGTAGGCGTGGGCCCACTCCTTGGCCTGGAACAGGCCGTACAGGTGGTTCAACCACGCCTTGGACTTCATCTCGCCCACATAGCCCGCGGCGGCGCTGTCCAGATCCCACTCGCCCGAGGCGATCTCCGCGAGCGGCTCGTCCATCTGGCCGGGGTGGCCGATCCAGGCGATGGTGCCCTCGCCATCGACGATGAACGCGGCGGGGATTCCGTTCTGGCCGGCGGGGGCCATCCAGTCCTCTTCCATCTTCTTGTTGCCGTCGATGGCGACGGTATAGCCCATGTCCTCGCGGGCCTCGACCCACTCCGTCACGCGACCGATCCGGGTCGCGCCCGCGTCGCGCTCCCAGATGTTGACGCCGATGACCGTCACGTCGCCCTCATGCTCGGACTGGAGTTCGGTGAGGTGGGGCATGCCACGGATGCACGGGCCGCACCAGGTGGCCCAGAACTCGACCACGTAGGTGTGCCCGATCTGGAATGAGGAGATCTCCTCGCCCTTGACCCAGTTGGTGATGGAGAGGCTGGGGGCGGGGTCGCCGACGACCAGCTTGGGAGCCTCGAACTCGAGGTTCTCAGCGGCGAGGATGGCATCGGGGTCGCCCGCGAGGGCCGGGGCCGCCAAGCCAGCGGCCAAGGCGAGGGCGAGCAGGGACTTGATCTTCATGGGTGGCTCCTGGGGGCGTGGGGGTCGGCGGCGCCGGCCCGTGTGATCCGTCCCGGCGTCGGCCGGGGTGCTGGGGAAATGATACCGGACCCGGGGACTACAAATGTCGTACCGGGATGGGCGGGCGGCGGTTTCGGGGTGTGGGAGGCATCGGGTTGCACAGGATTGGGCGGAAGGCAGGGGAGTGCGAGGCGGGGCTGTCGGGCAACCCGTCGCCGGGGAAAGGTTTCGAGGCAACGCATCGTGTCTGGCGAGCGATTGGCTTGCGATGTTTATTCCAGGTGGTTGGACGCTGGCGAAGCGAGGTTCGTTGGGTTGGCGACGGCGGTAGACTCAGGAGGACGAGGCGACAACGGCACGTCTGGTCCGCGATTTGGCGGCGCGGCCAGGCGGGCTGGAAGGTCGTCGGCCCGCTCCGTCACCCCGTCACCCCATCACCCCGTCATTCCGTCATTCCGTCGCTTCGTCGCTTCCCCCATGAACGAACCTCTCGTCAACCTGCTCCGGCGTGCCGTCGCGATCCAGCGCGAGGGCAGGCGGTGCGTGCTGTGCCTGGTGGTGGGCTCGCGGGGGTCGACGCCCCAGGAGGCCGGGGCACTGATGCTGGTGGACGACGCGGCCATGTCGTTCGGGACGATCGGGGGCGGGTGCGTCGAGGCGGAGGTGCGGCGTGAGGCGTTCACGATGCTTTCGCGCGGGGCGTCGGGGGCTCTGCGGTTCAAGTTGAACCATGACTATGGATGGGACGATGGGCTGATCTGCGGGGGGACTCTGGAGGTCGTGGTCGCCCCGCCGCCGACGGTGGCCGCGCTGGAGCGGGTGATCGAGGATGTGGGTCGGCGTGTGGAGACGGGGTTGGAGCTCGCGGTTGACGAACGGACGGAATCGCAAGGCGCGGACCAGCGAGATGGCGGGGCTGGCGGCAGGCGTGGCGATCACAGGTCTGAGATTGGATATCCCAAAGCGGAGCCGTCGGTGTACCGCCTTCGCATTCCGCCGCGTGAGCGGCTGTACATTGCCGGGGCCGGGCATGTGGGGCAGGCGGTGGCGCGCCTGGCGCTGACGCTCGAGTTCGAGGTGCATGTGTTCGATGACCGGGGCGACCTGATGGCCCAGGCGCTCGCGGCGGACGCGAGCGCCGTTGTGGGTGAGATCGCCGACCGGCTGGCGGCGGCGCCGGTGGACGCCGGGACGTACTGCCTGATCGTGACGCGCGGGCACCGACATGATGAGCAGGCGCTGCGGGCGGTCGTCGGGCGCGGGGCGGCGTATGTGGGCATGATCGGCAGCCGGCGGAAGGTGAAACTGATCTTCGATGATCTGGAGGCGATGGGGGTTCCTCGCCATGCGCTGGCGGGCGTGCGGGCGCCCGTGGGGCTGGACATCGGCGGCGTGAGCGTGGAGGAGATCGCGGTGTCGATCGCGGCGGAACTGGTGCAGGTGCGGCGACGGGTGGCGAGGGATATCGTCGCACGCCTCTCCGGCCCGGATGCGTTCGATTGTCCCGGCGAACAACCTGCGTGTGCTCCGGTCAAGGCGTGACGGGGCAATGACCCGGCGCTTGCGAGCACACTTCGCAGTGCCCTCGCACGCGGGCCTATGTCGCAGAGCCGTCTCAGGCCTCCTCCGCGTCCTGTATCGCCATACCCCCGCGTACCATCGCGCACGATGGCCCGGCGCGTGCTGCATGACCAGTTCTTCAAGAAGGCCAAGGACGAGGGCTACCTCGCGCGCTCGGCGTACAAACTCCAGGAGATCGCCCAGCGGAATCGCCTGATCCCCCGGGGCGGGCGCATTCTCGACCTGGGCTGCGCCCCCGGCGCGTGGCTCCAGATCGCCTCCGAGATCGCCGGACCCTCGGGCATCATCGTCGGCATCGACCTGAAGGAGATCCGCGACCGGATCGGGCCCAACGTCCGAGCGATCGTGGCCGACGCCTACGAAATCGCTCCGCAGACGCTGCTCGACATGGCTGGCGGCCTGTTCGACGCGGTGCTTTCCGACATGGCCCCCGACACGACCGGCGCGGGCGACACCGACCACCATCGCTCGGTCCGCCTGTGCCGTCGCGTCCTGGAGATACTCCCCCCACTGCTGCGGCGGGGCGGTGGGCTGGCGATGAAGGTCTTTGAGGGCGGGACGTATCCCGCGCTGCTGAAGGACACCGAGGGGCTGTTCGAGTCGGCCCGGGGGTTCAAGCCCAAGGCCAGCCGCGACATCTCGCGGGAGATCTACATCGTGGCGACCGGGTATCGCGGAGCCCGCCCGACGCGCCCGACCGCAACCATCACCCCCCACACGACGAGCCCCCGCACGCCCGCGGATGCGCCGTCGTGACGCTGCTGGCGCCCATCACGGCGATCGTGGCCGGGGCCATCGGCGGCTCGCTGCTGCTGGTGCTGTACATGCTGCGACTGCGCCGGCGACCGGTTCGGGTGAGCAGCATCATGTTCTGGGGCGATCCGCCGCGCGATCTGGAGGCGAACGTCCCGTTGCGGATGGTGAAACCGGCGTGGACGCTGCTGCTGCAGGCCCTGGCGGTGGCGCTGCTGGCGCTGGCGCTTGGTCGCCCCGCCATCGACGCCGTGGGCGGGTCGTCGGACAGGCTCTATCTGCTGATCGATCGCTCGGCGTCGATGTCGGCCCGCGACGCCGCGGGTGGACAGACCAGGCTGGAGGCCGCCAAGGCCCGGGCGCTGGACATCATCGCGGGCGTCGGCGGGCTGGGCGGAGCCGAGGCGATGGTGATCCCCTTCGCGTCGCGGGCCAGCGGCGCGACGGGCATGACCAGCGATCGCGGCGTGCTCGCCGAGGCGGTCCGCGGAATCGAGCCGACCGATGAGTCGGGCGATCTTGACGCGGCCATGGCTCTGGTCTCGGCCCTCATCGCCAGCGAGGCCGCGGAGGGGGCCACGGCCAGCGGGACCCGGGTGGTGCTGCTGAGCGATGGCGCGTTCGCCGAAGGTGTGACGCGGAATCTGGCCGGCGCGCAGCTGGAGTTCCGGCCGGTCGTCCGCGGGGGAGACTTTGGAAGCGCGGAGGGCGGCGCAGGCCTCGGCGGCTCGGGCCTTGCCACCGGCGAGAGCGGCGGCGGCTTGGGACAGACAGACGGCGCGGGGTTCCGCGACAACGTGGCGGTCGTCGCGCTGGCGGCGCGGCGTGACGCCGAAGAGCCGTCGCGGGTGCGGGTGTTCGCGCGGCTGATCTCGATGCGCAGTCAACCGACCCCCGCCACCCTGGTGCTCACGATCGACGGGCGGGAACTCGCCAGACGCGCGATCGTGGTGCCCGCCGCGAGCCGAGCGGAAGTGATCGAGCCGGGCGAGCAATCCGTCGCCCTCGAGTTCCTGCACGTCGAGGGCGGCGTGCTGCGGGCCGGGATCGACCGGGCCGACACACTCGTGAGCGACAATCAGGGGGCCGTGGTGCTGCCGGGCGTCAAGCGGGCCTCCATCCTGCTGGTGGCGCCGGCGGAGCCGGACTTCTTCCTTCAGAACGTGCTGGAGGAACTGGGCAACGCCCAGGTGCGCGTGATCGACGAAGCGATGTTCCTCGGGCCTCTGGGCGCGGAGCTGGCGGCGGAGGGCGACCTGATCGTGTTCGATCGCGTGCGCCCGGACCGCGCGCCGAGCAAGCCCACGCTCTCGATCGGCGCGGGAATGCCGGTCCCGGGGCTGGACATCGCGGAGCCGCACGCCGATGCCGCTGCGGGAGACCGCGAGACCCCGACCCGATCGACCGGGGCCGCCCAGTGGGATCGCACCCACCCCGCGCTCAGCGGCGTGACGCTGGACGCCCTGTTCGTGTCCGCGCCGCTGCGACTCGAGCGCGCGAGCGAGCGAGCCGGCGTGCGCGTTCTGGCGTCGGGGCGGGATGGCCCGCTGGTCGTCGAGTCCCGCGCCGACGGTTTCCCGCGGGCCGTGGTGGCGTTCGCACTCCACGACTCCAACTGGCCCGTGCTTGTCGGGTTCCCGGTGTTCATCGCGTCCTCCGTCGAGCACCTGGTGTATGGCGGCGACCCCGGGCGCGGCCTGTCATCCCGCGCCGGAGAGGCGATCGCGCCCGACGCGCTCCGCGCGGACGCAACTGGAGGCGGCGCGGCAAGCGCTCGAGCAACCCCGCCGACGGGCGCGACGATCACGGCGTATGACGAGTCGGGACGGTCGGCGGCCAGCGGGGCAGGGTCGATCATCCTGGAGCGGGCCGGCGTCTACACG